>CAYXUG010000056.1:0-12977 GCA_964468655.1 uncultured bacterium
TTAAATTACCAATGTGTAAACCATGTCTATCCAAGTGTCAACTTTATCAATATTGGTACTTGAAAATGATTATTTTCAGTTTTAAATTTGACGGCATGAAATCCTAGGAGGAAACATGAAAAAAACACCTGTAATCATATTTGTCATCTTTGGACTTATCATTCTTTTTGCCGGAACCTATTCACCGGAAGATGAGGAAAAAAGTGAAAAATCGGAATCCGCACAGATTGTTGTGTCAGGAATGCGCTGTGTGAATTGTGCAGAAAAAATAGAATCAGCGTTTTCAGAATTTCCCGGAGTAGATTCTTTTGCTGTTGATTTTAAGACCAAACTGGCAAGTGTAACCTTTAATCCCGGTTTAACAACTCTTGAAAAAATTAGTAGTGTGATCACTGAACTTGGATTCGGCGGAACAAATGCGAAATCCTGCTGTATTGAAGCCGTTAAAGATGGGAAGAGCTGCGGCGAGTTGAAATTTAAGGATGAATCAAAATAATATTTTCTTCTCATAATTGTGATAATACAGGGGTCATTTTTGACCCTTTTTTATTTTTTAATCAAAAGTTAAATTCACTCTTGACTTGCAAATATTTCGTTGAGTAAACTGTGCGGAGCCCCGTTGCTTAGGCGTGCTCTTCAGAGAAAAAGATTTTCTCGAGGGTTTTTCGACGGGGCTCACTTCTTATCCTGTAATATTGTCTTTTAATTGGAGGAAATCCGATGAATAAAGTAACCGCCCGCTACAGTGAACTTGTTATGCCGAACGATTTGAATAATATCGGTACACTTTTCGGTGGAAAGATGATTTCATGGATGGACATTGCCGCCGGCAAGGTATCCCGCAGATTTTTGAGGGGAACGGAAGCGGAAGGAGCCGTTACAAAAGCAATTGATCAGGTGGTTTTCTCGGAACCGGTCTATGGGGGAGAATGGGTGAATTTTGATGCGACTGTCCTTTGGGCGGGAAAAACATCCTTTGTCATTGAAGTGAAAGCGTCAGCGGAAAGTATGGATGGAAACGAGCGGGAGGTGTGCGAGGCGAAATTTACGTTTGTAGCGGTGGAAAAAGGGGAGAAGGGGAATTGGGTAAAAGTGAAACACGGTAAGACGGTTTAATTCTCATTTCAGAACCACCGTCCATCTACGCTCTGCTATTTATCCAGCGTAGTTTCGTAGATGGACGATGGACAAGTCTTTTCATTTTAGTAAAATCATCTTTTTGGTTATTTGTTTCTGGTGAGTGGTTAACCGGTAAATATAAATCCCGCTTGGAGAATTTTTACTATCCCATATAACATTGTATGTACCAGTTACAACTCTACCAGCTACCAGTTTTTCAACAGTCCTGCCGTTAATATCGTAAACAGCCAATTCTACATCTGAATCTTCAGGTATATTGAAACTAATTGTAGTTACAGCATTGAACGGGTTGGGGTAGTTCTGGTGGAGAGTAAATTCCTTCGGAAAAGGATTTGTATCATCAAGCCCGAGGCCAGTGACTGTAATATAATTGTTTTTCACCTCGGTATCGGACCATCCGTTATCGCCTGTGGCCGTTAGAGAAACTGAGTAAACTCCCGGTTCAACGTATGTGTGTATTGGATTTTGTTCATCGCTTGATGACCCATCGCCGAAATCCCACGACCATAAGAATATATCACTATCCTCACCGGCGATTGAGGAATCTGTAAAAGCAACTTCAAGGGGTGCATCTCCGCTTGTTGGGTCTGCGGTGAATTCAGCATCCGGTAAATACGATTCCCATGTCATATCCAAATCAATGAATACGCCGCCGAATGGATCCTCCAGAGTGAAACTACCTAATTCACTGAGTCCCTCTACCAGCCATGAAAGGATGAGAGGACCATCTCCGGGTGACATATCAAGTCCGAATATTCTTTCATCTGTTGTGCTGGCGATAATTTTCGTAAAGTACCGATCACCTCCCCAAACCAGCGCAGCATCAAAACCGCTCGGAGGTGATGGAGGTGCATACTGGTCCATTCCTTCGTTGTAATAATTAGTTGCCTCAGGTGAAAAACCGAAGGTTAAAACCCTACTTGCGTTACCACTTGAAACATTTATTGTTACTTCAAATTCTGAAACGAATGGAGTAACAATGATAATTAGATCATACAGTGGCAAGTCACCAAGAGCAATGCCCATATAACCATTTTCAAATACAAGAATGTGGTAATATTTTATTTCTGAATCCATACCACCAACTGAATCTGTCACTGTCAGACTTACATCATAAAGTCCAGGTTCTGTGTATATGTGAACGGGATTCTGTTCTATACTAGTGCTGCCGTCACCGAAATCCCATTCCCATGAAATGATTGTACCCATTTCCCATCCGGGAATGGATAAATCGGTAAAGAAAACTTCATGGGGAGCGTCTCCGGTTGTGGGGAAAGCTGTAAATTCCGCTATTGGGTCCGAATCCGATTCATATACGGTAATGTATTGATTTCTTGCTATTGTATCTGAAAATCCATTTGCATCCGTTACAGTCAAGGACACCATGAAAGACCCTTCGATTACATATTCGTGTTCCGGGTTCTGATCTGTAGCGGTCATTCCGTCACCGAAGTGCCACTCCCAGGCAATAATTGTTGTGTCACCCTGAGTTGATTCGTCTGTGAAAGTTACTGTGGCTGTGTCAGTATCAAAACCATCAGTGATGCTGTAAACAAAACTGTCCGTTCCGGAAAAATCCTCTATGGGTTCGTAAACAAAATCACCATCTGATTCAAAATTGAGTATGCCGTTTGAAACATCGGTGACTAAAGAAGCTGTGAGAGTTTCTCCATCAAGATCATAGTCATTATCGAGAACGTTACCCGTAATTGTAGTCGCTTCGTTGGCTCCATAGAAATCGTCCACAGCCACGGGGGGATTATTTGGTCCTGAAACAGTTATGTAATCTTCCTTGGTCTCCATATCAGAAAATCCGTCTTCATTCCAAATGGTTAATGATACTGTGTAACTTCCTTCGATGCTGTAAGTATGGATCGGATTCTGTTCTACACTGGATGAACCATCACCAAACTCCCATGCCCATGATACAATCTCAGAAGATCCCGTTCCAAATGGAGTTACTTTAATCCACCACAAAGTCAAATCGGGATCAGTTATAATTATATAATTTTGTTCAGTCATATCAATAATGGTTGATTCTTCAGCTACACTCTCCAGGATAAATTGACCATATTCAGCCAATCCTGAATTATCCCATGAGACTGAGATATGATCATTATCTTCATTGAACATTAATATAAGACCCCATATTCTTTCTTCAACCGTAGGCGCAATAATCTGAGTAAAGTATGATTCGTCCTGCCACAGAAGATAAGGATAAAAAAAACCGAAAGGAGGAGGAGGAGGTGCGTACTCGTCTAAGCCCATATCGAAGCTATCAGTCGCCAGAGATGAAAATCCTATTGTCAGCGGGTAAGCGGTGATACCGCCGCTTGAAGCGGAGATTTCAAGGTCAAAATTTCCAAATGAAGATAGGTCGGTAAAACTCACATCAAGAGGGACATGACCTGTTCTCGGCACTGCGCCAAATTCAGCAGTGACTGGAGGAGGCGGCCATGAGGTGCCGGAAGGGGTGATAATCAAATCCAAATATGTAAAAGGATACTGGATTTCAACGCTGTCCTGTTGGGTCATGTCAACGTCAATGAAAAATCCATCAAAAGGATCACGCAGCACCGCCGTGGAACAGAGATAGCCAAGGGCGTCGCTATCCCACCTAACCGTCATTGTGCTATCTTCTGGAGTATTGAGCCAGAGGTTAATGACTCGCTCCTCTATTGTGCTTTGGAAAATCAGGGTAAGCCACCTCTCACTATCCCAGTAAAGCCGGGATTCGCAATCCCAATTCGGCGCCCCGTGTGAACCATATTCATCAAACCCTTCGTCATAACCATCTGTTGCATCGGAGTGGAATCCTAATGTGAGATAGTTGGATATTCCGCAGCCCGAAGCTGTAATATTCTGTTCCCACTGAAAATCCTGTCCGGAGAGAGGGATAAAAGTCAATATACCCAGCACGATAATTTTTTTATTCATTTCAACACCACCATCTTTCTGGTAATTTGTTTCTGATGAGTAATTAACCGGTAAATGTAAACGCCACTAGACACATTCGTTGCATCCCAGTTTACTTCATGGTAACCCGGTTCAAGTTTTTCATTGACCAATGTTTCCACCAAACGACCTGAAACATCATAAATTTGTAGAGACGTAGCATGCAACGTCTCTACCGTAATAAAATTGACGGTAGTTACAGCATTGAAGGGATTGGGATAATTCTGGTGGAGTGCAAATTCATTCGGAAAAGGATTTGTATCATCAAGACCGATGCCAGTTATTGTGATATAGTTTTCCTTGGTTTCGGTTGAAGTATAACCGCCCCACTGGGTCTCAACGGTAAGAGAAATGGTGTACGCTCCGGGGAATTCATACGTGTGTTGAGGGGCTTCCTCACTACTTGTAGTTCCATCCACTAAATCCCAGTACCAGGAACCTATCAGGTAAGGATACGATTCAGTATCGGGTGTGAATGTCACCGTTAGTGGAGCTATTCCACTTTGAACATCGGCACAGAAATCGATGGATGCGGAGAGACCGGAAGCGGCCACAATCAGGTCCAAATGCGTAAACAGGTCGTTTGTCATGGTGAGAATGGGGTGATCAGGGTCTGTCACATCAAGATACCCTGCAAAGTCATCTACCTGATCGGGACTGGAATTCCTCAAGTCTAACTCTACAAACAAGCTGTTGAAGGGATCCACAAGAATCGCCTCTGTACAAAGCGTGTCCAGAGCCGGTCTGTCCCAACTCAAGCTGATACTTGCTCCTGTGTTAGGATATTGAAGCGTAAGACCCCACACAAGCTGTTCATCTGTACTGCCAAGTATCTGCCTTAGGTACGCATCTCCGCCATACGTGATGTAAAGACAGAACCATTCAGGAAAAATGCAGGCACCGGGAGGTAGGTAATTATCTAATCCATCATCGTATCCATCCGTGGCATCAGGGTGGAAGCCAAAAGTCGCCTTGCCCGGTATTCCATCAGAAGTCGCAACGATGCTTTGCGCCCATTGAAAATCCTGCCCGGTGAGGGGCATAGCAAAACACACGACAATTAAAACGGAGTGCAGCAATGAGTTCTGGCGTCTCGGGACAAATTGTTGCGAAAGATTCCTCTTCCGGTTTTGCATTTGTTTGAAAATGATTATGCTTCGCTCCATCATTTCCCGAAGGATCCTTCGGATACTCCAAGTGAGAAATTATGAATCTTTCTGAAATTTTTAAGTAAAAACATGTAGATCCCCTCATTTCATCCGAGATGATACTATCATTTCACCTCGTGTAATTTCCTTACTACGACTGAAGCAATTTATAGTATAACCATTGCCCATTTTATCCCTTTCACTTATTAAAAAAGTATGAGCATTTTTCAGGTAAATGTCAAGGGAAAAATGGGGGGGGATAACTGATGTAAATGATTTTTTAGATCAAATATTTCTCATCCGTTGAATAAGCGCGATCGAGGAGTTCCATAATATGATATACTTTCATGGGGAGGTTTCTTTTTTTAATTCCCCACTGCAGCTGCATCTGGCACCCGGGATTAGCGGTGATAACGGTATCAGCACCACTGGCTTCAATGAAGTCCATTTTTCTTTCCAGAATTTCGAGAGACATCTCCATTTGTGTGAGAGAATAACTTCCAGCGCTTCCGCAGCATTTATCCGCTTCCGGGAGTGGGAGGAGCGTGATTCCGGGAATGGATTCAATCAATTGTTTTGGTTCATCACTGATTCCCTGTCCGTGGATGAGATGGCACGGCTCATCGTAGACTATGTTCAGATTCAGCGGCTTTTCCGGCTGCTTCAAGTCGTGAGATGCCAGGAATTCGGTAACATCTCGGATTTTTGAGACAAAGGTTTCAGCATTCCCGTAATCAGATGAAATTCTGCTATAATTTTTCAGTTGAGTTCCGCAACCGGCGGAATTGACTAAAATAACATCCACATCCAAATCGTTGAACTGTTGTATATTTTTCTCCGCCAGTGAGCGTGCCATTTCCGAGTCACCAGCGTGACTGTGAAGCGCACCGCAGCAGAACTGTTCTTTTGGGACTATAACATCCCAGCCATTCCATTGTAGAATCCGGACTGTTGCTTTATGAACCCCGGCAAACCAGTGGTCCATGACACAGCCGGTGAAAAGAGCGGAGGTACCTCGTTTTTCCCCATCTGCTTTAAAATGTTGCGTTTTTCTTTTGCCGAATCGCTTCAAGGGTACCTTTGCCAGGGATTGCTGTATCTGACGGATTTTTGATGAAATAACGTACTTTAGAGGCGTTTGGGTTGTCAACCATTGACCACCCAGTTTTTGATAACACCAAAGTCCAAATGAAAGTATGGAAAGAAAAAAGTGGGAGGAGATAATCCATTTCAAAAATACTCTTGTTGACAGGGAAAGTTTATTTTCAGAATAGACAGCAGATCGTGTTTTTTCCATGAGATGCCCAAACTGAACTCCGGAAGGGCAGGCGGTCTCGCAGGCACGGCAGACTAGGCAGAGGTTGATATGTTCTAAAAAAGAATCTGTCAGTTCAATGTCTCCATTCAGAGCTGAACCCATGAGGTGTAATCGTCCCCGCGGAGAATCCATTTCTTTTCCGTTAGCGATATAAGTAGGGCAATCCGACAAACAAAATCCGCAGTGGATGCACTCCTGTAGGAGGTGCTTTTCTTCTTCTCCGAATGTTTGATTTAGAGTATTTTTAATTTCAGTCATTTATTATTGGATGTCCGTCGAACCGTCCAGCTATTTGGGATTGTGATTTGATATTTCCTCTCCATTGATGCCTGCCTGTCGTAACGTCAGTGTAGACAGGGGAGAAGGCAGGATGAAGGTGAATGGTTTCGGATCCACCCCCTCTTTCATTTTCTCCCCCATCGAGGGGGAGAAGAGATTATTCCATGAAATTAATTGAATGAGTCCAAGTTGTAATTTCCTCTCCCTTGATGTGAGAGGATTTAGGTGAGGGTGTATTACAAAAGATTTAATCACAATCTTTACATACTTTCCAAATGAGGTTCAGGACACCATCAATATCATTCATGACATCTATATTCCAAAATCTTAAAATTGTAAATCCTTGATTTTCAAGCCATCTCTCTCTTTTTTTGTCATCATCCTGTTTTAGTGAGTGACTTTCTCCATCAAGTTCAACAACCACTTTTTTGGAAAAACAGACAAAATCTACAATATAATTTCCAATAGGTGCTTGCCGCCTGAATTTGAACCCTCCTAATTGATTAGCACGAAGGTAACCCCAGAGTTTATATTCTGTTTCTGTCGGCTTTTTTCTAAAACTCTTTGCTAAACCGGTTTTTTTCAATTTTTGCATAAACTCACCATTCACGACCATCCTCAGCTATTAAATTGGAAAAAGTTTTGTTGTTCAGAGTTAATTTCACTGGTGCAAATCTTAAACTCCTCTCCCTTAACGGGAGAGGGTAGGGTGAGGGTGTGAATGGTAGTTTACCCACCCCCTCTTTTATTTTCTCCCCCGTCAAGAGGGAGAAGAGCCTATACCAAAAGGCCAATTGAATTAGATTAATTGTAATTTTCACGTCACCAATCAAGGAGGAGAAATGTGCGTACCATTGATTATTTTCCTTTTTCAAAGTTATAAATTCCCCACAAACGTGCCGGGTGCGAAAATACGATGAGGATCCAATGCAGTTTTAATTTTGTGCATCCACTCAATAGTTGATGGAAGTATGGGCCAGCGGTCAAGTTTACTCCCCTCAGGAAGTTGAAGAAATTCCATATTCCCTTTCAGCTTTTTAACCGTTTCCACCAGTGTTCTCACAACGAGTTCTGATTTATCCTCCTCATAAGGAATTGTTAGAAATATCAGTCCCTCGGTTGGCAGGATTTTATATTCAGTTTTAATGTTTATATTTTTCATCTTATCATTAAAGTGTTTGTTTAAATAACTTCTCCTAAGATAAATATTAATAGTATAAACATTTTTTATTTGTGCTGTGTCATTTTGAGGTATTGCATACGATGATATTTTATGATTTGATGAAATGATTTCAGAATTCTTCTCAATTTGTTTCAGTGCTAATTCACCTTGCTGCTGCAGACTTTTCTGCTCATCCGCGATAGTTAGAGTCAGTGTCCACTGATCACCATTTGTATTAGAGAGTATTAAAGTTTCCAGATTCAGTGGAAGTTTTTTTAGTTGATTTGAAAATTCTAAAGCAGAATCAAAATTTTCAAAATTACAAAATAAAGAAAATCTTTTCTCCGGAACGGGGAAGAGTTTAAACGAAATTTTTGTCAGGATTCCCAGTGAGCCACGGGAGCCGATGTAGAGTTTATGCATATCATATCCGCTCACGTTCTTCACAACATTTCCCCCCGATTTCACCTGTATGCCTTCGCCATTGATTAAACCGGTTCCTATTACCCAGTCGCGGGCGGTGCCGTATCGAACTCGGCTGTTCCCACTACCATTGGCGCTGATGATACCTCCGATTGTAGATGAGTCTGTTGCATCAGGATGTATCGGGATCATTTGACGTTGTTTGAATAACAATTCCTGGACTTCATAATAGGACTTTCCTGCCGGAACCGTGGCAGTCAGATCATTAGGTGAATGGATGATTGAAGAATCTATTCGTGAGAGTGACACTGCAATATCCAGTTTCCTGCCATTCAGATACAGGTGACTTCCACTCCCCATGGGAAGTAACGTGATTTTGTCTTTGATAGCAAGTTTTACCAATTCCTCCATTTGCTGAAGTGAAGAGGGATAGACTGTCAATTTAGCGGGGAGGGAGGTGACAGAGGATTCAATTTCGTTTTTGGTGAAAATGGAAAGTAGAACTGATTCAAGTTCAGATGGTGATCTCAGAGCCATCCGCCGCTATCCAGTGTTTTCTTTATTTTTGTTTCACCGCACTTACTGCCCGAGGGGAAAATCTTTTTCGGGTTCAATAAACTATCCGGGTTGAATATAGAATGGACACACTTCATTTGGACCTCATCATCCTCATTAAACATGAATTGAAAGCAATTTTGTTTTTCTGTTCCTATACCGTGTTCTCCCGTTAATGCGCCGCCCAGGTCAATACATTTTTCTAAAATCTTTTCAGATACTTTCACTGCTTTTTCCGCCTCTTCCGGTAAGTCAGGATTGTAAAGAATCACTGGATGGATGTTACCGTCACCGGCATGGCAGACATGACCAACTTTCAACCCATAAGATTCTGCGATTTCAAAATTGGCTTTCATAATTTCCGGAAGTTTTGACCGGGGGACAACACCGTCATTCGTGTAAAAGGCAGGAGTCACTTTTCCTATTGCACCGATAGCCTCTTTCCGTCCGCGCCAGAGGAGATCCCGTTCCTCATCTGATTCTGCCTGCCGGAAGTTCACAACATTGTTTTTTCCGCAGATAGATTCAATTTTTTCTGACTCCGAATTCAGCGATGATTTAATACCGTCAATCTCGATGAGTAAAATGGCCCTCGCATGGGTTGGAAATCCTGCTTTAATATGCAGCTCAACAGCATTTATGACCAGATTGTCAATCAATTCCAGTGCTGCAGGCACAATCCCTGCGTCAATTATATCCGAGACTGCTTGACTGGCATCATCCACGGATTCGAAAACAGCCAAAAATGTTTTGACAGATTGAGGATTTCTTGTGAGTTTGACTATTATCTCAGTTACAATTCCCAGCGTACCTTCAGAACCCACAAAAAGCCCCGTAAGGTCATAACCGATGGGATATAATGCATGACTGCCGGTCTCTATAATATCACCATTAGGTAGGACAATGGTTAATCCGAGAACATGATTGGTGGTAACGCCGTATTTCAGCGTATGGGGACCTCCGGCATTTTCTGCTACATTTCCGCCGATTGTACATGCTTTCTGACTGGAAGGATCGGGAGCGAAATGATATCCGTGAGGAAATGTTTGTTCCGATAAATGAGCGTTTATCACTCCCGGCTGGACCACGGCAGTTTCATCTTCATAATGGATGTCCAGAATACGGTTCATCTTGGACATTTGAATGATGACACCGCCGCTGGAAGGGACAGCTCCGCCGCTTAGTCCGGTACCGGCTCCTCTTGCGAGATAGGGGATTTTATGACTGCTAAAAATTTTTACAATTTGTGCAATTTCTTCGGTAGTTTCCGGATAGACCACCACATCGGGCAGATGCCTGTTGAGGACGAGCCCGTCACACTCGTAAACAATGAGTTCGGTGTGATCTGATACAACCCTGCCAACTCCCAGCAGGTTGGTTAAATTAGATAGTAGTTGAATTGGGACGGAAGAAGATATATCTGCGTCCCGAGGCATGAATTATATGAGTTTCGCGCTATGTTGTAAAATTAACAGACTGCGACAGATTCAACGTAATTTTCGTAAATACCATTCAAAAAATTCCACAATGCTTTAGCGGCATCACCTGCTGATTGCAGAACTTCCTGCTGTGATTCTTTCGAGGTGCATTGGTTCTTTAAAATATCCTGCTCAACTTGTCGGTGAATAAGGTCTGCTTTTTCATGGACAGAGAAAAATGAGACAACCCTGTCGTCTTCAATGTTGTAGAATTTTTTTAGACCTTCACGCTTTGTTTTCGAAACTTCGGGAATCTGGGATTCATAGGCATATAGTGCCGCCAATCCTTTGAGGTAATTTTTATCCTGAGTGAGATTTTTCATGGTTTCTACTGATTCTTCCGTTTCTTTCAGGAGTTTCTGATTCTTGACTTCATCTCTGTTCAATCCCAATCCGTCAGCGAATCTCAGCCAAAGCTCAGGATGATTGTCATCCCCGTGTTCTTCTTCAATAAGATTTTCCAGAAGTATCTGCCGACATTCCATATCCTCGCATCTGGCGTGTACTCCGCTTACGTATGTCGGAAATGCTTTCACCTGGGCATAGTACTGCTTGGCGTATTCCGTAATGGTTTCCAGTGGAAGTTCTCCTCGGTTCCAAAGCTGGTAAAAGGGGTGATCAAGCATGGAAAATTTCCGTATTGTTTTTTCCATTTCTGTCAGAAATTTTTCTTGAGTCTAAGGGAGTTTTTGCATTTTTCCTCCTGAACGTAAAGTGTTAAATGAATGAAATTGAAATTGCACCATAATTTTGCTCCTCAGAGATTAAAACGATTGCATGAAATAAGGCAATGATTTTATCACCGAAATATGGGAAAGTTTAGGCGCCTCGGTTAATAATTGCTATGGCGAAATAATAAAACATAATCGCTGGTATTTAAGTTGATTTATCATAATTTTAGCGCTTGGAATTTTAATTTAATTAGGAGGAATCATGGCACATTTGAAAAAAGTCGCAGTTGCTGACAAATCTTGGGATTCAGCAAAAACGGATCTTTTGGCATTAGGGTTATTTGAAGATGGAGAACTTTCATCTTTTCAACAGGAAGTGGATGAAAAGTGCGGCGGCATTATCTCAGCCCGCTTAAAGGCGGAAGACTTCACAGGAAAAAGTGGAAACACGTTACTGCTGTATTCTGATGGACCGGCAAAAAGAATCCTTTTGACAGGCCTCGGCAAACGAAAAGAATTCACACTCGAAAAACTGAGGCAGGCAGCGGGGACTGCTGTTAAAACGGCTCAATCACACAAGTTTGATAAAATAACTTCTGAGGTTCCCGGTGGTGATGCGTTGAATGAATCTTCTATCAAAATTTCTCAGGCATATACCGAAGGACTCATTCTAGGTTCGTATAAATTTCTGGACTACAAATCAGATGCTGAATATGAAACAGTAATGAAGTCAGTATCATTGGTTCACGGTGCGAATCGGAAAGGGGTTGAAAAGGGCTGTTTTATTGCTGATTCTGTTTGTTTTGTTAGAGATCTTGAAGCTCACCCCAGTAATGTAACAACTCCCTCGAAGTTGGCGTTAGAAGCACAAAAAATTGCACGCAAGTATAGGATGAATTGCAATGTATTTGATCGGGAAAAATTCACTGAAATGGGGATGGGTTCATTCGCCTCAGTCGCCAAAGGAACCGATGAACCGCCAAAATTCATTTTGATGGAATACAACGGCGGTAAAAAAGGAGATGCCCCCTTCGCATTTGTCGGAAAGGGAATCACCTTTGATACGGGAGGAATTTCCCTTAAACCACCCAAAGGGATGGATGAAATGAAATTTGACATGTGCGGTGCGGCAGCAGTTCTCGGTATCATGCGTACAGTGGGTGAACTTGGGCTCAAGAAAAATATTATCGGTGCCATTGCAGCAACGGAAAACATGCCCGGAGGTCATGCCACCAAACCGGGAGATATTGTTAAGGCATATAACGGAAAAACAATTGAAATCCTGAACACCGATGCGGAAGGAAGATTGGTTCTGGCTGATGTGCTGGCTTATGTAAGTAAACATCACAGTCCGAAATATATGGTGAATTATGCTACTCTAACCGGCGCGGTCATTGTTGCCTTGGGTCATCTGTCCAGCGGTGTTATGGGAACCAATAGAAAACTGATAAATTCATTGGTAGAAGCCGGGGAGAATACCGGAGAACGGTGCTGGGAACTTCCGCTTTGGGATGACTACTGTGAAGATGTGAAGAGCAAGATTGCCGATGTGAAAAATTTAGGCGCTCCCATGCAGGCCGGGACTATTGCCGGCGGTGCATTTCTGAAAGAGTTCGCCGGTGACACACCATGGGCGCATGTTGACATTGCTGGTACTGCCTGGTGGGATAAGGATCGCCCTTACATACCGCCGGGTCCTTCGGGAGTGGGTGTACGGCTTGGCATTGAACTTTTGAGTTTATTGAGATAAGCAGTAATTTTGGTACCCAATTTGGCGGAGTAGCTCAGTTGGTTAGAGCAGCGGAATCATAATCCGCGTGTCGGGGGTTCAAATCCCTCCTCCGCTAC
>CAYXUG010000057.1:0-12918 GCA_964468655.1 uncultured bacterium
AAAATCAAAAGACATTTCCAAAATTTCATTTCGTTTTTCATTTAACATTCAACATTGAAAATTATTTATAATGTTCATTCCTCATCACGTTACACGTTCCGCTTTACTCATTTCAGCTCCGTTACCCCAGATAAACAGTGCATGCTCAATATCAAGTCTGCTATTAAGTTTTTCCAAATCCATTGGATCCAACACCAGCGTTCTAATCTTGCGATCGATCAATTCTTCTGTTTTAGCTGTCATTTCTTTCAGTTTATCATCATCCACCCGGCCAACCAATACAAGATCGATTAAACCAGAATCGTTTCCTTTGGCATAATCACCGATGACATATGCCGCCTGAATATCACCAAGTTTGGCAGCTAATTCTTCCGCAAGTTTGTCCATACCGACATATTTATTTACAACGCTCTGAATATCCTTAAACAATGAATGCTCTTTATTAGCCCGGTATTGAACTGTTCGTCCGGAATTGACTGATTTCAGTATTTTAGCTTCGGTCAGGCGATTCAGTTCAACGCGAATTGCGTTAGTGGATTCTCCAAATTCAGTAGCCAATCCACGGAGATATGCCCTAGTTCCAGGGTTCAAAAAGAACTTCAGGAGGAGCTTTATCCGTGTTTTTGATGTTATTAGTGAGTCAAGCAAAAGATTATTTATTCTATTTCGAGTAAATTTCTTACTCATAAAGGAAATTTGCAAGATTTTTCTTTTGTGACAACTGAAAAGAATATATTCAAAAAAAGAAATGATTTAATAGGAAAAAAATAACTGATAAATTCAGCAGCATTTTAAGGGCCCTTAGCTCAACGGTCAGAGCAGCGGACTCATAATCCGTTGGTTCGGGGTTCGAATCCCTGAGGGCCCACAATGTCTTGGAGTGTGTACATTTTATAATCAGTTGGACATGATTTCTATTATGTGGGCATGTCCCAAAATCCTTATGAAAGATTAAAATCCCATAATAAAGGAAAAGTAGGTTCTACTAAATCCAGAAGACCCTATACGTTGAAGTTAATTGAAGAATTTGACGGAATTAGTGAAACAAGAAATAGAGAAAAATACTACAAAACCGGGTTTGGGAAAAAAGTGTGGAAAAAAATAACAAAGGATTAAGAATTCGGGGTTCCCAGCTTGCTCCCAACCAGCGGGAGGGCTGGCGGGGAAGCCCTGAGGGCTCACCAATCTGCGCTACGCTACGATTAGCAAGCCAATCTAAATGAATTTTTCCATCATAGTAAAACAAAGGTGAGCGATTGGCGGGTACATTCTTCGCTCTGAAACATTGAGACATCATGTAATTAAATGACCATTTACTCATTTTATTTAACTTTAGTTATTCCACTCCTCATTACACCATTATTTTCACAGCAAAGTGAATTACACTCTGCCTATAATATCCCATTCGGTAGTTCAGAAGAATTGGTTATCCAAAAAATGGCGAAAACTTTTCAAGTAGAACCATCAATCACTTATAATCGGGATAACTACAACGTGCTGGAATTTTATAATGTGAAAGACGATTACGGAAAAATAAATAAATTGAGGTTCTTTGTTTCAGAACCAACCGGTGTATTCAGAATAGAAAGTGAATTTTTCCTTCGATGGTATCTACAAATTCCAGATGCTGATAATCTCGAAAACCATCAGCATTTTATTGAAACTGTTTTATACAACCTTCGAAAACAATATGGAACTGAATCAATTTATGAACCTCCTAATATCACCCGAAAATTTGAATTAAACGACTATGTTACGGCAACATGGCAATTCAAAAATAATCGATGGTTACACCTCATCTATGAAACGCAGGACTGGACAATCTGGCCCGAATTAAGCAAAATTATTATCATTTATCGAGATTCTAATTTCAGTCCCTAATTATTCATCACCCAATTGCTTCAGAAGCTCAAACCGGTAAATTCCCGTATTACACCCATCTCCCCAGAATGGCTGAAGAGCATAATAACCAACCTGTTTGATATTCAACAATTGATAACTTGTCTGATTCAATTTCTGTTTTGGACCTTTATAAATATTCCCCAGTGCGTCCTTCTCCCCTGCACACCCTGCGCATGGACAATCTTCTCTCATAGTTTTTAAAGAAATATAACTTTCTGAATCGTCGTTCCATTTTATAATCAGTGTATCATTGACAACATCATACTTTTTTATTGATAATTGATCCATTATTAAATTGACCTCCTTGTTTCATCAGTACAATTCGTTTATATTCATGGCTGAAATTATGAACCAAAACGAAAAATATAAATGTTTGGGTTCGTAGCTCAGCTGGTCAGAGCGCTACGCTCACATCGTAGAGGCCGCAGGTTCAAGTCCTGCCGGACCCACATGGTTCAAAGAATAATAAATATTAAGGTGTTTAAATTTATTTATTTATACAGGAAATATATTAAGGATTTAGATTTGAAAATCATAATTGCAAAAGGTTTAATCAACCAGAATAATTATAAAGTGCACCTGAATGGTGCATTTTTTTTACATGTAAAGGAGAAAAATGACAAAATTAAATGATTTGGTTAAGCTACAGGATATTGATGCAGAACTTATGGAATTGGAAGAGCTAAAAGGTGACTTGCCCTATTCTGTTAATCAACTCAAAAGCCAGCTATCAGATCTTGATGAATCGTTAATCAATAATGAAAGTCGAATGACTGAGATTGAAAAAAATATAAGACATATAAAAAGTGTTGAAAAGGAATATTCAGCAAAAATTGAAAAACTTCAGAACCAGCTTTATTTAATAAAAACCAACAGAGAATACGATGCACTCAGCCATGAAATTGATCATTTAAAATCAACCCTGGATCAGGAGGAATTGACGGAACTCGAATTAAGCGATGAAAGTGACCGACTTACAGAACAAGTCAAAATAGATAAGATACGGTTGAAGGAACTGTCCGGAGAGCTGGAAGATCAGGAGAAAAAATTAGAAAAAACAACCGCAATTACGAAAAATGAATATGATGACCTGATGTCCCAGCGTAAAAAACATATAACTACAATCGATTCAAAATTTCTTACATTGTATAACCGGATTCATAAAGCAAGAGACGGAGTAGTGGTTGTCCCCATTGACAGAAATTCCTGCGGGGGATGCCATTCGAGATTAACATCCCAGACTATTTTAGAGGTCCGGGAAGAAAATAAAATTATTCAATGTACAGTTTGCCGTCGGATATTGTTTTGGAATCAATAGTATTTTTGAAAAGTACAATAAATCTTTTAAAAGTCAGAGTTGATCAGGTGACTACTCCGGTAACTATCGGAGAGGAAAGTCCGAACACCGCAGGGCAGGATGCCTCCTAACGGGAGGAGTCCGCGAGGATATGGAAAGTGCAGCAGAGAGTAGACTATCCCGTCCGCCAGTCGGCGGATCGGGATACAGGTGAAACGGTGGTGTAAAAGACCACCAGTTCCTTCAGAAATGCAGGAAGCTTGGTAAACCCCAACCGGTGCAAGATCAAGTAAAAGAGCAAGAAGTGGTCCGCTTCATTATGACTCTTGGGTAGATTGCGTGATCCCGACGGCAACGCCGGGACCAGATAAATGGTCACCCGCGACAGGATTCGGCTTATCGATCAGCTCTGACGCTTTTTTCTTATGATAAATTGGGATATAAAATCTTCTGACATCAGCTTGGTACGCAAATTACAGCGTGAATTTAATACTTCCGAGATCATCGCCTCTGTAATGGCAAATCGGAATATTCAGTCGCTGAATGACTCCAAGTCATTCTTTTCACCGGATTTACGTCAACTCCACGATCCCGAATTGATGCTGAATATGGATTTGGCTTCTTCCACGGTTGCAGATTACATTGAGTCGAACAAAAAAATCGTTGTCTTCGGGGATTACGATGTAGATGGAATTACCGGCTCAAGTATGCTTTCATTGTTTCTTGCTGAAGCCGGCGCTAATCCTGAAATTTATATTCCTGACAGAGAAAAGGAAGGATACGGTCTCTCCAAAAATGGAATTGATTATGCAAAAAATTACGGAGCTGATCTTATCATTACCTGTGACTGCGGCATCAACGCATTTGAACAGGTGGAATACGCCAATGAACTGGGAATCAATATCATTATTACCGATCACCACACACCGGACAAGAAACTTCCTGACGCACTGGCTATTCTGAATCCAAAACAAGTTGGGTGTCAATATCCATTCAAAGGGCTTTGCGGAGGCGGCGTTGCATTTAAACTTGCAGCTTCGGTTGCGGAAAAACTAAATCTCGATCCGGAAATTGTACATAAACATCTCGACCTGATTACCCTCGGTACCGCGGCAGATATCGTTCCTCTCATCGATGAAAACAGAACACTCGTTTACTATGGACTTGAACGCATGAGCAACAGCGATAAACCGGGCATTAAGGCGCTGTTGGACATAAGCGGTCTCTCAGAAAAAGAACTGACTGTGGGTCGGCTAGTCTTTCAATTAGCGCCGAGAATCAACGCCGCGGGGAGAATGGGGGATGCAAACAACGCCGCAAAATTACTCACGACAAATTCTTCTCAGGAAGCTATAGAGTTGGTCAATTTTATTGATCAGGAAAATATAATAAGGCAGTCAATTCAGGCGAACATGGTCAATGAAGCCATCCTGAAAGTTAATGCTGAAGTTGATCTTGATACTGAACACGCCATTGTCTTGTGGGAAGAAAACTGGCATGCCGGTGTGATTGGAATCGTCGCTTCAAGAATCAAGGATGAATACAGCAGGCCCGTAGTTGTAATCAGCATGAAAGGCGACGAGGGAAAAGGATCTGCCCGGAGTATTAAAGGTTTCGATCTTTATGAACATTTATCAAACTGTTCTGAATATCTTGATGGTTTCGGAGGTCACCCCATGGCAGCGGGACTCACAATATCTGCAACTTATTTAGAAAAATTCAAATCAGCTTTTATTGAATCCGCCAATGAGTGTCTATCTAAAGAAATGCTCGTAAAATCGCTTGACATTGAGGGAGAAATGACATTAAATAGCATTGATCCAAGATTCATGAATTTCCTTAAAAAATTAGGCCCCTTTGGACCGGGGAACATGAGACCGCAGTTTGCGAGTCGTGATATAACGGTCAGTGGAACACCAAAAATTGTTGGAAATGGCAACCATCTAAAATTTTCAGCCCGTCAAAATGGTGTTGTTTATGATGCCATAGGATTTAATCTTTCAGATCACTATGAAGACCTGATAAACGGTGAGCCAGTGGATATCGCTTACGTAGTTGAAGAAAATGAATGGCAGGGTGTTAGCAGAATTCAACTGAATTTACGAGACATAAAACAAAAGAGAGAATCCAACTCATGAGAAACAGTCGAATTGCCGGAATCGGGTATTATGTTCCTGATAATATTGTGAACAACGCAGATTTGGAAAAATTGATGGATACAACCAATGAATGGATCATCGAGAGAACAGGGATTTCAGAACGAAGGCATGTAACAAACGGAATGGGAACATCCCACATGGGTATCAAAGCTTCTGAAAAAGCTCTTGAAATGGCAGGAGTCATTCCGGAAGATATCGATCTTGTCATTTTTGCGACCATTACATCAGACTACTATTTCCCTGGCTCGAGCGTGCAGGTACAGGAACAGATGGGAATGGGAACCATCGGCGCCTTTGATATCAGGGTTGCCTGCTCGGCATTCATTTATGGACTTTCCATAGGTGACCAATTTATTAAAACTGGTCAATATGACAACGTACTTGTAATTGGTGGTGAAGTCCAATCCACCGCACTGCAATATGATACTGAGCACAGGGATATATCTGTCATATTTGGCGATGGCGCTGGCGCTGCTGTTCTTCAGCCCAGTCGGAATAGTTCTGCCATACTTTCAACTCACCTCCACTCCGAAGGTAAACATTTGAAAAACCTTTGGTGTGAAGGACCTTCCAGCATTGAAAATCCAAGAATGTCTCATGAAATGATTGATGAAGGCAGGCACCTCCCAATTATGAACGGCAGGGAAGTTTTCCGTCATGCAATCACCCGTTTTCCTGAAGTCATTGATGAAGCACTTGATCACAACAATTTGTCCATTGATGATGTAAAATTAATCATCCCCCATCAGGCGAATCATAGAATCAGTGAAGCGGTGGCAAAAAGAATGGGTGTCAGTATGGACAAAGTATTCAGCAATATTCATAAATACGGCAATACAACAGCCGCTTCAATCCCTATCGCTATGTCGGAAGCTTTGGCAGAAAGAAAATTTTCAGAAGGGGATATTATTGTTCTCGCAGCGTTTGGCGCAGGATTTACGTGGGCATCTGCAGCCATTCGGTGGTAAAACAACTTTCTAAATTTTTTGCACCAGTCATCTGCTCAAAGTAAATTGACCTTCCAATACTAACTTATGAATAATCTTTATCTTACAGATGAGCATAAAATGCTTCAGGAAATGGTGCGGGATTTCGCCGCAAACGAAGTTACTCCCGTTGCTGAGGAGTTGGATCACAAGGCTGAATTCCCACATGAAATTGTAAAAAATATGGCGGAGCTCGGTCTCATGGGGATTCCCATTCCGGAAAAATACGGCGGTGCAGGAATGGATACCGTGGGATATGTAACTGCTGTTTACGAAATGGCAAAGGCAGATGCGTCAGTTGCCATTACACTTTCAGCGCATACCTCACTTGGCACCATGCCGATTCTTCTGGTAGGCACTGAAGAACAAAAAAAGAAATACCTTCCTCCCCTCGCCTCGGGTGAAATCATTGGCGCATTCGGTTTGACTGAGCCGGGAGCGGGAAGTGATGCCGGCGCAACAAAAACGACGGCAGTTTTGGATGGCAACGAATGGATCATTAACGGCGGAAAAATTTTCACCACCAATGCAGGTGTTGCGGGACTTCTCCTTGCTACGGCAGTCGTGATGAAAAAAAATGAGAAAAAGGGAATCGGCGCCTTTATTATCAATGCGGACAATCCGGGGTTGACAATCGGTCCTCCGGAAAAAAAGATGGGATGGAAAGCATCTGATACACGGCAGCTCTTTTTTGAAGACCTCCGAATTCCGAAAGATAATCTTTTAGGTAATCCCACAGATGGATTCAAAACATTTTTAAAAGCGTTAACCGGGGGAAGAATTTCCATTGCAGCACTCTCCACCGGAACTGCTGAAGGTGCATATATTGCAGCATTAAAATATTCCACTGAACGGGAGGCATTTGGAAAACCCATTCATAAATACCAGTCTGTGGGATTCAAACTTTCTCAAATGGCAACTGAAATAGAAGCTTCAAAACTGTTGGTATATCAGGCGGCGCATAAATATGACCTGGGACAAAGTGTAATAAAAGAAGCTGCAATGGCAAAATTATTCGCATCAGAAACAGCCATGCGAACCACAACCGAAGCAATTCAAATCTTTGGCGGATACGGCTACATAAAGGAATACCATGTGGAACGTTTCTTCAGGGACGCGAAAGTACTGACGATTGGAGAAGGAACAAGCGAAGTTCAAAAGATGGTCATTTTAAGAGAACTCCTGAAAGATGTGCAAAATAACTTACCTCAAAATTAAGGGCTGAATTTGGACATCCTTTCCAGATTACCTGATTCTTTTCAAACTTACTGGTTTGAAAAACCGGTGGTATTCAGAATAATAATCTTCGCAGGTTTAATTCTGATCATTTCACTCTTTTTTCCATCCAGCAAAACATTGATCTACAATTATGAGCTGGGAAGTATTACGAGAGAGGAAATTGTCGCTAAGTATAATTTCCCTATTTTGAAAAACGATGAGGAGCTTCAGAATGATATTAATGATGCCATTTTAAATACACCATTTTTGTTTGAAAGAGACAGACAAACAGTTGAAAATCAACTTCGGGAAATTGATATACTATTTAAACTGGTCAGCGAAATCAATAAAGCCAGAGTCAACCACAAAGATTCGCAGGATATGCTGTTCACCTATCGTTACACCGACCAATTTAATAAAGTTCAGGCAAAAGTAGCCGCAGACAGCACTTCGCTGAGTTTATTGGAAATTGAGTTCACTCAAAAATATCCTTTTAATGGATCAGCCCCAAACTGGTCAGCATTTCACGACAGAACTCAATTGAATGGCGATCTATTGGACTATCAAAAATTCAAAGAAACCTTACAGAATATTTGCAGGAACAGATGGGCGGAGGGTATTCTGGATATCAACGATGAAGAGATTCAAAGTAAACAAATTGCCGTTGTTGTTAATGATATTCAGGATATGTTTGAGCCGGATGATATCAATGATTTAGACCGTGCGTGGCTCAAAGCCCGTGTGGAAATAAATAACCTTTATCCGGAAGAAGATAATTATTTAAAAGAGATCGGTTACAGCATCATTGTGGAATTTATGAAACCAAATATCCTGTTTGATAAAGAGACCACAGAAAGAAGGCAGCAGGATGCCGTTTCAAAAGTCCCACGGTCCAAAGGGATTGTTCTGAAAAATGAGCGAATTGTAGATCAAAATACCCGGGTAACCCATGAAATACTACAAAAACTGAACTCATACTCCATTGCCATATCCGAAAAAGAAAAACTCGAAGGCGGAATTAGAATTATACTGCCATGGATTGGCAGATTCATTTTAATATTTATGATACTTTCAGTTTATTTTTCTTTTATCATTACCTACCGTAGTTCCCTCTTCTTTGACAATAGAATGTTGTTATTGTTCAGTTCCATGATAGCTCTTATAACGGTTCTCTCCTATTTATTCGTATTTGTGTTTGGTTTTTCGGAATACCTCATCCCCATTACGGTTGCTCCCATGGTCATCACAATTCTGTTTGATGCCCGGATTGCCACAATGGCAAGTGTAACACTTACGCTTCTTGCAGCAGTTTTGGTTGGAGGAAAACTGGATTATGCACTGGTATCACTGGTTACCTGCATGGCGTCAATTTATGCTGTAAGAAAATTAAGAACCCGGGCACAGCTTTTTTCGGCAATACTGTATATTGTTTCCAGCGGCTGCATCACCCTCATAAGTCTGAGTCTCATAAAACATACTGAATTGTCCTATCTTCTTTACAACTGCCTGTTTATCATCATCAGTGGTTTCCTGGCGCCTTTTTTAACGTATGGACTGAGCGCTCTCTTTGAAATCCTATTTGGCGTAACTTCGGATTTAACACTGCTTGAGCTGTCTGATTTCAACCATCCTTTATTAAAGCGGCTTTCACAGGAAGCGAACGGAACCTTTAACCATTGCGTGGTGGTTGGGAATTTAGCCGAATCGTGCGCCGCCGCTGTTGGAGCGAATCCTCTTCTTTGCCGTGTGGGTGCTTATTATCACGATATCGGAAAGTTGACCCGACCGGAATATTACATCGAAAATCAGTTCCACATTGAAAATAAACATGACAGCTTAACTCCAACACTTTCGGCACGGATCATTGCAAGCCATGTGAAAGATGGACTCAAACTTGCAAAGGAATATCGAATTCCTTCTGTTGTGGCAGATTTTATTCCCATGCATCATGGAACATCAAGAATTGATTACTTTTACCAAAAAGCATTGGAGCAGGCAGATGGTGATCCAAAGAGTGTGAACGAAAGCGATTTCCGTTATCCGGGACCAAAGCCGAACACAAAGGAGACCGGGATTTTAATGATTTGTGAGGCGGTGGAAGCGGCGGTGAGATCCATTAAAAAACCCGATATAAACAACATTGAGGCAATGGTGGATAAAATCGTTGAAAAACGGCTGAAAGAAAGACAACTTGACGAATGCCCCATAACCATGGAAGATTTGGCAAATCTTAAAGGTGATGTGAAGAAGGGTGATGGACTCCTCCCTGTTTTAAGAGGTATTTATCACATCAGAATAGAATACCCGAAAGAAAATGAACCGCCCAAAGGTGCTTAATATATTCCAGCTTCTTCCCTCTTTATGATTGAAGTATCCACCGAATTTGATGAAATCAATAATCCTTTAAACCGAACCTATATCGGCGAGCTTGTTCAGCAGGTTCTATGGTACAATAATATTTCAAAAGGTGCGGTAACGGTCATTTTTACCAATGCGGATCACCTCAAAAACTTAAAAAAACAATTCTTCAATGAGGATGTTTACACCGATGTCATTGCCTTCCGGCTCGATAATCAAAACAATGAATCGTTCGAAGGTGAAATTTATATCAGCCCTGAAATGGCAGAGGAAAATTCGCGGGAATTCGAAACATCCTTCCACAATGAACTTTCACGGCTCATCATCCACGGATGTTTGCATCTGCTGGGGTATGAAGATTCCACTGAAAAATCCAAAGCGGAAATGACGAGGATGGAAAATTCCTATCTCGAAAATTCCGATACATCACATTTACTAAAGATATGATTATTTTACACGTTGTTATTTTTATTGTCCTACTGATTCTTTCCGCATTTTTTTCCGGAGCGGAATCAGCATTCTTTTCTTTAAAAAAATCTTCTGCCGCAAAATTGGAAAAGAAGCAGGTGATGGATCTGCTCTCAAATCCCCGCCGGCTTCTCATTACTATTTTAACAGGAAACACCGTTGTCAATACAGTGCTGGCATTTCTGACCGCTACACTTACAGCAGATATAGCTTTGAAACTGGGAGCAAACATCACTCTTCTCGTTACAATAGAAGCCGTTGTGTTGGCAATCGTCATTCTTCTTGTGAGTGAAATAACACCTAAAATTTTAGCCATCCGGAATTCAGAGATCTTCGCTGAAAGAGTTGCATTGCCCATCAGGATGATTGGAATACTTCTTTACCCTATTGCGGCGGTTTTATACAATATCACTCACGCCCTTACGCGCTGGCTCCCATTTAAGAGGGAGGAACTATTTGACTCAGAGGAAGAATTGCGGACACTGGCTGATATCGGCGCTGATCAGGGCACACTCGATGAAGCAGAAAAAGAAATGATTCAGTCTGTGTTTGATTTCGGGGAAACATCCGTAAGAGAAATTATGGTACCAAGAATTGATATCTCCGGCATGGAGCAAACTTCATCCATTAATAACGCAATCAAAATTATTCGTAATAGCAGATATTCAAAATTTCCTGTTTATGAAGAAGACCTCGATTCCATCAAAGGGATCCTTTATGCCAAGGATGTGCTTCCTTTCCTGAACGGACAGACGAAAGATACCAGCGTGCTTGAAATCAGCAGAGAACCGTACTTTGTCCCTGAGTCGAAACCTATCAGCGATCTGTTAAAAGATTTTCAGAACAGGCGGGAAAACATTGCCATTGTTGTGGATGAGTTCGGCGGAACGGCTGGGCTTGTTACCGTGGAAGATATTGTTGAGGAAGTGGTTGGTGAAATCAAGGATGAATTTGACAGAGAATCACCACTAATCGTTCCTATAAAGAAAAATGAAGAATGGCTGGTGGATGCCAAAATTCCCATAAACGATTTGGAGGAAGTGATTGCCATCCCATTTCCTGAAGAACGTGAATACGATACTCTGGGTGGATTTATTTTTGACCGGATTGGCGATATTCCTTCCGTGGGAGAAAAAACGACTTTTTCGAGTTATGAATTCAAGATTCATTCCCGCGATGGCAACCGAATTGTAAAAGTAACCATCAAAAGAAGTGAAAAATAATTTTAGTACGTCCGCCCAATAAAATAGCGGATAAACAGATTACCTTGATCAATTTAATTTTCTTGATTGTTTTTTTATTAATCATGTAAATCCGCGAAAATCAGGTACCTAGTTAAAAAAGGAGTACAAATGCCGGAGAAACCGGGAAAACTGTTTGACGAGTTGGTAAAAATTGTAGAAAATTTGCGTGGACCAGACGGCTGCCCGTGGGACCGTGAACAGACTCACGCTTCCCTCCTTCCGTTTTTTTTAGAGGAAACTTACGAGGTCATGGAAACGGTAGACGAAGAGGATTGGGAAACCCTGACGGAAGAATTGGGCGACATTCTGCTTCACACTGTATTTCAGTCTAACATAGGGAAGGAGAATAACGAATTCGATATTACCAGTGTCTTAAAGATTGTGAATGAAAAACTGGTAAGGCGCCATCCCCATGTTTTTGGAGATAAAAAAGCGGATGGTCCGTTTCACGCAAAGCAGAATTGGGAGGCAGCCAAACAAAAGGAGAAGAATCGTGAGTCACGGTTGGATGGTGTGCCGAAAACACTTCCTGCCTTAGTCAGGGCGCAGCGGCTTCAGCAAAAAGCCAGCTATGTGGGATTTGATTGGGAGGAGACTCAACAGGTCTGGAAGAAAGTACACGAAGAACTGGACGAATTAAAAGAAGCAGAATCCAGCGGTATAAAAAAAGATATTGAAGAAGAGGCAGGCGACCTCTTTTTTGCCATAGTGAACCTATGCCGGTTTCTCAATATTTCTTCAGAAGATGCCCTGAGAAAGGCAAACAAGAAATTCACCCACCGGTTTCAACTGGTAGAGAAAGAACTAAAATCGAGGGGCAAGTCTATTGAGGAATCAAATCTGGAAGAGATGGATGAAATTTGGAATGAGGTGAAAAAGTACTAGTTTCTTTTTATTAATAATCCCCATCAACAGCATATTTATCCCATTCAATACATTTAATCTGCTCCATAACCTTTTCATCGATTGGCATCGCCCACTCATTTTGAAACCATGCAATTGTAAGATACGAGAGTGAATAATTACTGCTGTCAATAGGAGCCGATTCAAAATCAGCGATGCAAGATATACGAGGAATGGACATTGGTTTCCAGCCATCACCCATATTGTCATAGAATTTCTTCTTTCCAAGAGAAACTGTAATAGGAGTTTCAACTGGATTTATTAAAAAAGGAACAGTACCGGACCATAACTTTTTTTTGGCATTTTCTATCAACCGGACAATTATTTCTTTAGGGTAAAGTCGTAAAAGAGCCACTAAACATGTTGACTTTCAAGTTGTTTAA
>CAYXUG010000058.1:0-12801 GCA_964468655.1 uncultured bacterium
CTTATAAAAGTGAGCAAATTAGTCCAGATTTATTCCTGCTTTCAGAGGCAAAGAATATAACACCAGCCAATGAGTAATATTTTATGAAAGTTGGTTGGTGTTTTTACAATTTAATGAAGGGTAAAAATTTAAAATGATACAATTAATTAGATGTACACAAAAACTCCAAAAAGAAATGGGATTGAAGAAATCAGAACTCTTTACGGAAAAAACTGATAACTCACGACTGGGGGAATGGGTTGCGAATTTGATTTATATTGAAATCAGAAAAGCTTTCCCCAAAATCATATATGCCATTTCCATTGGAATCAATAAAGTTTTCGGCGCTGTTTGGCGGACCTCCCTTTAGTGTCATTCCGCCAAATGAAATTAGGTGGTAGTCTAAGGTTGTATTATAACTATAGTGCTGTAAATAGATTATCTCATTGTCATTAGAATTATTTTGTGCAATGACTCCCTGAACAATGAAAAATGAGAAAACCAATAACCAGTTTTTTTCCACGAATCCTCTCAACAGCAGATATATAAACCCGCTGCCCTCATTTGCTCCGATTTTGTTTTTATCCCGCAAAATATTTTTCTATTCATGCGTCATTGATGTCCCGCTGAGGCATTTAAATATAACCACAGTTAAAGTAAAATAATTATCATTTTATTACTTGGATCAAAGTTAATAAAAACCCCCGGGGAAATTAAAAATTCCGGGGGTTGTAAAATTATTTCCCAATGACAATGCAATTTACTTCAGCATTACCATTTTTTTTGTCAACTGCCTTTCTCCTAATGTCAATTTATAAATGTAAATACCACTCGATGCATCGGAAGCATCCCACTCAACAGAATATGAACCGCTCATCACTCTTCCATTAACCAATTCAGCAACTTCCCGTCCTGTCAAATCGAAAACTTTCAGAGACACTTCTGAAACTTCTGCAAGATCAAATCGAATTGTTGTTACCGGATTAAATGGATTGGGATAATTCTGATAAAGTGCGAAGTGTTCAGGTATTAATGTGTTTCTGTAAAGAGTGAGCCGTTCAGTTGATTCTGTAATTTCAACAGTTCCATTTTCACTTAAAACATATTCAGTACCACTTATCTCATCTACCAAAACCCAGTTTCCAATTTCATGCTCCTTGGTCCACTCTACAATTAATGGCCAATGATCATTCTGAATTAAAATTTCACCACCGGATTCTGAAGCTATCAAATCACCAGCAAACCGTATATCAAACGAACCTGCCGGCGGAACAGGGGGAAAACTGTATATATAAACATTCTCCTCTGTTGTTACATGGCTACCAAAGTAAAGACTTGAACCAGCTCCATGGCTATTTGTGAATCTGATGGAATTAAATTGATCCAGAGCATCTGTTCCTTCAGTTGATGAAATTCTGCCAAATCTAGCTTCGGATACAATAATATTACCATCACCGGATGCCCTGATCCAATAACCTTTTCCCGGTTCCAATTCAGATGCCTGAATATATGATACATCGAATTCGTAGAGTGTTTCAAGCCAAACAACATTATCCGGATCTGATATCGCTGAAGTCGCTGAAGGACCTGCAATCATATTCCACCCTTCTACAACTGGAATTGTAAGGTATGATACAATAGTTCCTGATACAGAATTGGTTGATTGCTGACCAAATCTTAGCCAGTATCCCTTCCCCATTTCAACAGTAGTTTCGGGGATGTAGGTATTATCATAACTGTAAAATGTGCCATTTAATCCATCAGGGAATACACTCTCAAGTGAATTATCATCAACACTTGCTCCAAGCCCAACCATATTCCAGCCTTCCTGGTAGACATTGGTTATGGTGGTTGACGTTTGGGCTACCGATGGTTGAGTTGTGATGAATATAGCATCATTGTTACTCAATGTCATAGCAGCTTCAGGGTACGAATTATCAAAAGTATACTGAAGCCCCACATCGCCAAGGTGGTTCTCTATACCTATTGTGCTGTAACTGCCGTGTTTTGGCGGATATGAATTCCATTCTCCGGAAGATGTATTGTTGAATGTTTTATATTGAATTTTTATATCACCATCACCATGCGGTAGAGAAGCATTGTTGTATAGAATTACTTCAAACCGCTCTATTGAACTATTGTTTTCAGTTCTCATATCCGACCATTCAACAACTACATATTCATCATTTGGGTCATTATAGATAAAAGCATCTCCACCTCCACCTTCGTCGGTCACTAAATCATCCCAGAATGCTGCTACCATAGCTGGAGGTCCTCCGGCTCCAGGAATGGGATAGTTCCGGAACGACCCCATATCCGATTCTCCAAAACTGAGCCACCCGTTACTGCATACACTAATACTATTATATTCAATACCATAGAATTGAAATGTAAATGGCAATGAAACAGTAGAAACAGGGGGATTCTCATTCTCCCACCCCCAGTCTCCATTACCTGGGTCATAGAAGTTAAATGGAGATCCTGATCCACCATAACCGGGATCAATTTCAATCCAGTTATAATCAGGCGCTAAATCATATGCTGTATCACCTGAATCATAAATGTAATACCCATACTCATCCGGACCCAGCGGATCGCCTACAGATACTTCACCTATTTCAAAAGAGAGTGTTTCTGTTCTATTATATCCGTCATCGCCACTAATGTGCAGAGAAAGACTAACCACAGTACCGTTAATAACGTTAGGATTAACTGCCACTTGAGCCGTATTCTGTGACTGCAGTGAAACACCCGGATCAATATCTCCCCAGTTCACATCCCCGCTGAGTATATTGATTAGGTCTCCACTGTAAGTGATATCTGCAGTTACATTATCTGCTCTTACTGACCCCACATTCTGGAGTAAAACATAAACCTCATCTACGTCTCCCGGGTTAATATCGCCGCCTCCTGAAACGGTAAACCCAGAGACAACCAAGTTACTACCTTGGACTTGGATAGAAACAGTATGTGTCCACGAAATAATACCGGTTGTAATTAATACCCTTAATTCAAGATCAGAATCCTGTACTGCAGAAGATGCCAGTGAGATGGAAAAGGGTGTTCCGTAACTGCTGATTCCAGGAAAAATTGAGCCATACGTTGATTCTGATTCATTAATAGTAACGAATGGAGAAGTCGTAAGGAGTGTTGCCGTTACATTATTTGCCGTGGAAGAACCAAAATTCTGTATCGCCAATTGAACTTCCACTGTTTCACCGGGATTAAGGAGTCCATCAGAATTGCCATCTGAATCATCAATCACCGTAGATGCTTCAACAAGTGTAAGATTGACTGCGTTGGAAACAATGGATAAGGAACCTGTAAACGGTTGACAATTTTCCGCTGTAACTGTTACATCAATTGTACCGTATGAAAAATCATCCAACGGTATTGTACACATTCCGGAATCATCTGCATAAGCAATTTCCGACACATTTCCGGATTCTTTCCAAAGACTGACAAGGGCGTCTTCAACGGGTATTCCAACTGAACTTGTCACCCAGAAATCTACATAATCGGTACCGTAATTGATAGAAGACGAATAAGCTACATTCAATATTTTTGGCGTGTCTGTAAAAAGATGGGTTGCTGGATCTCCCATGAGATTATTCCACTGAGTAAATGCACTGACCCAGTTATCCGGATTCGTAGGATAAGCACTGAGAAGGGCCAGTTTTCCGCTTGCCAGCGCGGCTCCTGCTGTAATTACTCTATCAGAAAATAATCCATCATATATTCCCATATCGAGGATGTTGTTGAAAAGCGTATGTGTATTCCAAGTGGCTGTACCGCATGCCGCCACCGCTCCTTTCGGACTACCGGAATTTCCTGCTCTTAATAATTTTTCGGTGAGAGAAGTTTGGTCTTCAGCAAACGAGCCGGGACCACAAGTCACGAGTGAGGCAAAAGGAAGTTTATATCCGTTATTTGCATCATCCACATCGCCATTCCCAAAACCACTGATACCAAGATAACCTCTGTAATTAAAATAGAGAACTCCCTCCTCCAATTGATTTACCATCCAGGATGGCCAACTTTGTCCGGATGTTTTAATCCTGACATCTGTCATCCCATGTTGTTCCATAACTTCTTTAACATATTCCTTTGTAATTGCACATGAATTTCCAGAACTTGATGGATCTCCTGCCATTGCAGCTTTTTCATAATAATCACTTATCTGCGAAAGATAAGTCGCTTTTTCATAATTAATTATTTTACTGGAAATTGTAGAAAGGTCCGATGAACTCCTTACTGAAATCCTCCCCACAAATACTTCCGGGAAAAGGTCTGAGCCATCCAACTGTGCATAAGGTTGATCTCCTTCACAATCGTTCCCATAAGTATTATGACCCCATTCTTCATAATAGGTTGGTACATCATAAGACCCACCAACATCGCCGACAAAACTGACAAACTCGGGAGGTGGATCATAATTATTGTAGGCATTTGTAATATAATTTTTAATTGAACTGGTTGAACTGCCTGTTTCCGAGAGCGATGCCGTATAAACAATATATCCTCTCTGCCTGCGCCACTCAACCAAATCCTCAAATGAATTGTTGGATTCACTGCTTCCTCCGCATACATACAGTACGGCCGGTTGCTGATATTCCGATGAAAGCATATCCAAATCGTAGTTAACGACCATATTGCTGTATAATTTTTCAAACGCCCGGGATTTTGGTCGCGGTTCAAAATCTGAATTTTGCGTAGGACCAACTTCATTTACAGATATCTCAATTTCATCAAATACTTCCAACTGCTGTAATTCAGGATTATAAGAATAAGGAATAACCGATATTGTGATGAGATGAATATCCCGCATGACCTGCCGCTCAGAAACAATTAAATTTTCAACAGGATATGAAGCATCTGAGGAATAAAAATCTAAATTCCTGTCTGAAACCTCCATTGACAAGGGATCTATCAAATTCCCCTGGTAAGGAAAAATAGAAACGTTTTCTTCAATGTGTGAAGAAACTACAGAATACTCAACCGAATATTCTATTCGAGGATCAATTTGGTAGGAGGTTGTAAACATGGGCAGTTCAGGCATACCCTCTTCTGTGGTAGTCCCATTATTTAATAGAGAAAAACGGGTGTATTCACCACTCTTGTTTGTAGGAATTGTCTCCAATTGAAAGCGGATTTTATCTCCGCCATTCGATTTGCCCTCGTGTTGGAATAATGAATTTGTTTTGCCGAAAGTAACGGTTATAAATCCAATCAAAGTAAAAATAAACAGTGATTGTTTCATTGCAGTCCTCCTCTTATCGTATTTCGATGCCATTTTCTTTTTGAATTATCAGGTCTAACCCTTGTTTCATTTATTTTTTTCTTAGTCTTACTGAGAAAATTAACCCCATTTCTCTTCTTCCACAACAGACAATGAGGAAGTTAGGCAGTTTATGTGACCTCCTTCACATCCGCTGAATTTTGATAAAATCCGGGTCAAAGAACTATTGAGTTACTATTTAACCCTTAACGATTTAAAATCATAGAGTACTTATGCAGAAGCAGAATTCAGGTTCTATTTTTATATTTTTCAAATTATTACTTGAATCCAAGTTAATCGGCATAATTCAAAACCAATCCGCTGACTTCCGGTTTTAACAGTGACGTGTGATATTCTTGGGATTTTATCAGCCATTTGTCCTGACACGGTTTATTCAACAATACCGGCATTCTGTCGTGGACTTCCGAGATGATACCTTTTGCGGCAGATGTAATGACAGTGTAGGAGTTGATCCATGCCCCATTAGGTGAATTCCACGATGTCCATAACCCTGCCATTGCGAGGATTGAATTGTCCTCCTTGCGAATAAAGTATTTTCTCTTAATTCCATTTTCCACTTTCCATTCATAGAACCCGTCAGCAATGATGATGCAGCGGCTGGTATTTAACAGATTTCTGTAAGATGGCTTTTCTTCTAGTGTCTCAGAACGAGCATTAATCATCCGTGAAGCGTATTTTTTATCCTTCGACCAAGATGGTATGAGTCCCCAGTGCATGGGCTTGACAATCCGTTTACCCTCATTCTCAACCAAAATAGGCGAAAAGTTGGTGGGGAATATTTCCGGTCTCGGGTCATAATCATCCATGAGCCATTCATCCACAAGCAATTCCTCAATGATTTCCAGTTTCCCTTTGGTGAGTGATTTACGTCCGCACATGATTCTAAATTACAATTGGTTTATTCTCCATAATATGTTTTTCAAATCTCCTTTGTCTATTACCATCCTTTCCCTCTTTCATTTTTTTAACCACCTGCTGAATACTGCCCAATTTTTCGATGGTTACCGTAAATACGCCGAATGCTTTTTCAACTTTTCCCCGGACAATAAACAATTTTTCCCAATGGAGAAGATCACCGTACTTGGCAAACACTTTCGGAAACATTACGCACTCGTAAATATCGGTCTCATCCTCAAAAGTGACAAACTCCATGGGGTCCCGCTTTTTGGTAGCCGTCTCCTTCCGCGTGATGTAAACACCCAACAGATTAATGGTTTTGCCCACATGATTCGGAATATCCACCGCCTTTTTCACCTTTCCGCCGAAAATGTGCAGATACGGCTCCAGCGGGTGCGCCGAAACGGGATAGCCGAAAGATTCGATTTCCAGTTGACGTTTTTCGCTGTCTGTCAATTCACTTCCTGATGAGGATTGCCGGAGGGGCTCGCCTTCTTCCGTATCCAGTTTACTGCACGCAATTCTGAAGGCTATTTCCCGGTGGGTGAGGTCCGGCTCAAACTCCGAAAAACACCCTGCATTGGTGAGCGCCATCAGATCCGAAAGGTCGAGATCTGTCCGCAGAAGAAAATCGGAAAGAGAGCTAAAATCGCCCGCTTTCCGCTCTTCGAGAATCTGATTCATCGCTTTTTCTTTCAAATTGCCGATGGACATAAATCCCATGCGGATTTGATTTTTTCTCCCTTTAAAATGGTACTCGCTCCGGTTGATGTGAGGCGGAAGAATTTTAATGCCGAACCGCCTTGCCTCGCTCAAATAAGCGTAGGAGGAATAAAATCCGCCCTCATTGCTGATAACAGCCGAAAGAAATTCCGCCGGATAGTGTGCTTTTAAATAGGCGCAGGTAAATGACAGCATGGCGTACGAAGCGGAGTGGGGCTTGCAGAACGAATAGCCGGAGAAGGATTCAATCATGCCCCACAGTGTTTCAGCCAGTTTCCGGGAATATCCCTGCTTTTCAGCACCGGTGAAAAACTTTCTTTTCCACCTTGGAATCACATGCGCCAGTGACGGGCGGGAAATAACCTTCCGAAGATAATCCGATTCCGCATAGCCGAATCCCGCAATTTCCCTTGCCGTCATGGATACCTGTTCCTCATACACCATAATGCCGTAGCTTTCATTCAGAAAATGGAGGTCCGGATGGAGCAGTTTCCACGGCTTTCCGTGAATCCGTTGAAGCATCAAATTGGTGTAGCGGTTAGCGGCAGGGCGGATAATGGATGAATAGATCACCACATGCTCAAAATCCACAATGCCTGATTTTTGCAGAAGCTGCCGCGTGGCCGGCGATTCAATGTAAAAAATGCCCATGGTCCTGCCATCCTTCATGAACTTTTCTGTCTTTTCATCGCCGTTGGGCTGAATGGTGTGGTAATCCATGTACTCATTCCGGTAGAGTCCTATCTGCCGGAGCGTATCCCGCACCACTGCCAAGGACCGGTTCCCCAGAAGATCAATTTTGAGCATCCCGGAATCTTCCACCTGATCTTTCTCCCATTCCACAATCTGAACCCCTTTGGGAGCGGTGAGAACGGGAACGTATTTCCGGATTTCATCAGGCACAATAATAACGCCGCCGGGATGAACCGACGAAACGCGGAATGCGCCCACCAATTTTTCACTTTGCTCAATAATTTCCAGAAGTGTCTCATCCAGTTCCAAATCTTTGAAACGGGGGTCTTCGGCAATCCAGCCCGCAAGTTTTTTCTTTCGGGCATAATAGCCGATCCGCTTAGTGATGGCTTTGATTTCCTCATTGGAAAGCCCGTACACTTTTGCCACTTCCCTGATGGCAGACCGTGGCTGAAGAAACACCTGACTCGACACCATGGCTGTCCTGTGGAGACCGTATTTTTTGAACACATAATCCAAAATGTCATCCCGCTCATCCCATGGAAAATCGATATCAATATCGGGCATATCCACCCGTTCGGGGTGAATGAACCGCTCAAACTGAAGGTTGTATTTTATGGGATCCACCTGCGTAATAAAAAGGCAGTAACTGACAATGGATGCCGCCCCGGATCCCCGGCCGATGGTTGCTTTCGTCTGTTTAACAATATCGTGAACCACCAGAAAATAAGGCGAAAATCCCTTTTCCGTAATGATGGAAAGTTCGTATTCGATTCTTTCTTTTATTCGACGTTCGACATTCGATATTCGATATTCGACATTCCCAATCCCATACCTTTTCCCCGCTCCTTCGTACACAATCTCTTTCAGTTTCCTGTTCGCCTTGTGCGTATCTTTTAAAGAAATATCGGGGAACACCGTATTCAAAAATGACCAGTCCGTTTTGCACCGTTCCGCCAGATAGTGGGCATTGTTCACGGCATCAAGCATGTTGGGAAATCTGCGGATCATCTCCTTTTCCGCGCAGAAAATGCGGAATGGGTTTTTATAATCCGATTCAGACAGATGAGATAATGTAGTATTGTTCGCAATTGCCCGCAGGATTTTATGGGACCGGTGATCCTCTTTCTTTAAAAAATAGACATCGCCGGTGGCCACTATTTCAAGTCCAAATTTTTCAGCCAGCGAGCGCGCTTCGTGTTCTTCCACGCCGGGGCGGAGTTCTACAAAGAGGTGCGATACGGGGAAAAGGTGAACCAGTTCCGCCAGATCAGATTCAAGATGCGCTAGAACAAATAAGCCGTCTCTGTGTACGCTAAACAAATCGTTGGCGGCAATCTCCGGCTCATGGTGGACTTTCGAAACGAGGCGGCAGAGATTTTCATACCCTTTCTGATTTTCCGCAAGCAGAATAATATCCGATCTCGGTGTAATAATATTGGCGCCGGCGATGGGGAGAATTCCCGCGTCTTTGGCATACTGCACAAAATGGATGAATCCGTACATGCCGTTTACTTCGGTGAGAGCAAGGTGAGAAAACCGCTCTTTTTTTGCCGCTGCCACAATTTCCTGCACCGTTGCCGTGCCGGACATTTTTGAAAAAACGGAGTGGGTGTTCAGGTGGACAAACATTATGCTGCAGCGGAACAAATGGCGGAAAATCCGAATTTCCTGCGGATTTTATCAACGGCACTGTCCAGAGCGGTATCTTCCGGTTCCGGCAGTTCAAACAGCTCCACCTGCCGGGGAGCCGCTTCCAGTCCCGAAGCATCAATCAGTATGGACCTCACTCTGTTCCGGCGGGTGTTGGCTTTTTCAAACAACCGGCAGCACTGACCCGCGGCGGCGCGATCGCTGTTCCGTAAAATCTTTCCCGTGCGGGAGGAACGAAATCCGTCCGTGTAGTGAATCTCCAGCCGGACCTTTTTTGCAATTCTGCTCTCTTTGCGAAGTGTAAAAGCGACCTCTTCTGCAAGGGTTCGTACCACACCTGCCAGAATATCCGCATCGTTGGTGTCGCATTGAAGAATTTTCTGTTTTGTAATTCGCGCCTGCTTTTTGGGCAGCATCACGGTGGAGAAATCCTCGCCGTTTGCCTCTCTCCGCAGTTGAAGGGAATTTCTGCCGAACAGTTGATTTGCAATGCGGATATCTTCCGTGGCTTTGCGAATCTGCCGGACTTGACTGAGCCACAGAAAGCGGATCATTTTCATCACGGGCGATTCCCGCGCCGAAGGGAGTATTGCGGAATGAAGAGGCGAAAGAAAATCCGCCTCATCCCCGCGCCTAACCTCGTGTATTCGCTCCGGCACCACAGCCGTTGAAATGTGGCTCACCAGTTTGTTCCGGCTGATGCCGATGCGATTGGGCATTTCAATCCTCGACCTCACAGTGTTGGAAATCATGCTTCCCGCCTGCATGGAATTTTTATACACGAAATCCATGCCTGTCATATCCACAAAATACTGACCGAATACCGCCGGTTCCACCACAGGAGAAAATCCGCAGATGGTTTTATAAATGTAATGATTCATCCGCGAATAGAGCGTTCCATTGTACGGGAGAAACAGAGCCGAATGGGACATCCTCCGGGCGAGGGACACCTTCATTCCCGGAAAGAGTCCATCTTCTCCTGCCTCCGCCGAAACGGAAATGAGGGTGCCGTTCTGATGGTGCGAAGAAATGACGACAACCGCCCGCGTCCGCAGAGACGGATCTATCACCCGCTCGGCATGGAGTTCAAAATCGGACAGCCGGATGTGGTAAACAGTGGAATTCACAGTCAATCGTCCGCAGGTCGAAGACTCGCCTGCCGGCTGAGATGCTGCGCATAATTCCTGAATACATGCAGCACAATGCCCCCGATGCGGAAATCGTCACTGCCGGAAACATAAATGGCATCATACTCCGGATTGCGGGGGTGAAGTTCAATTCCGCCTGTTTTGGGATAATACCGCTTCAGTGTCGCCTCGCCGTTCACATAGGCAACCACAGTCTGCCCGGACTCCGCCTCTTCCACCTGTCTAATAACCACATAATCGCCATCCTCAATATTGTCTTCAATCATGGAATCTCCCGTTACCTGCAAAACATAGTTGGACGGATGAACCAGAGACGGCGGGACTTCAACTGTCTCCTTCTGTTCAAATGCCATAAGGGGATATCCCGCCGCAATGCGCCCCAAAAACGGCAGCCGGCCGGAAATATCTTCTATTACAGATAATGCCCGCTTTCCGTTAAACCCCTTTGCCCTGAACAGATCCCCGCTTTTCACCAGTTCCCTCACGTACCAGTTCACCGTTCCCAATGACTTGAACCCGAGAGCCGATTTGATTTCTTCAAAGGTGGGCGGCTCATCGTGCGTTTTGGAAAATGCTCCAACAAATTCCAGAAACCGCTTTTTCTTTTTTGACAGCATCATAAAATTCTCCTTTTTATTAATCGTAAGTTACTCGTATGTAATTTACAAAAAAAATTAATACTTGTACAGGGAGAATGTTTTACGATTTACGAGTTACCCGCAGGGTGCTGTGTACGTTTTACCTACAAGTTCTTCAAATGAGCCAACAGAAAATCAAATCTATGTTCCCTGTAGTAACCACGAATATCAGGCGGTAAAAGGGAGCCGAGTGTTACGTCATAATCCTTCTTCTTGAACGCTGCAACAGCAGATGTAACCCCTTTAACATTTTCAGGATTTGCAGGAAACTTTATTCCTCTTCTGATAATAAATTCAATATCAAATGCATCCCGGATTTCCTTTCTGTCAAGGAGCGTTTCGATCTTATTTATCATCATCTGTTCCAGGGTAAGAGTGTTAACCAGCACCTGCCTTGTTGAGTAAGGCGAAAAAGCAATGGAAGAGGTGTATTCTGAAAATCTTTTCTTTTTATTGATCTCAATTTTCAGGCGGCTCAGATAACGGGAATGCCTCAACTCTATCAATAAGGTGTTGAATTTATCGTTGGCATCGGTGATGGTATATTTTCCGGTGAGATTTTCCTTAAGTTTTGTGAAATATCCACCGGTATTCAATTCTTTCTTAAAATAAAAATCCATATCCACAGAATAGCGGTTCATTTCATGGCACAGCCGAAGCATGGTTCCGCCGCCAAAAACCAGATTATCCAAATACCTCCCTGAATTTAGATTGTCCAATACCTCCATTTCAAACTGTTCGTGTTGTTCAAACTGCTGCATACCGGTTCCATAATTCTTTTGTGCGATCCGGAAATAATTTCAGGTTTCTTTCAATTTCAGAAAGATTAAACTTTGAAAATTCCAGCGCAGAAAAATCGAGTCCGTACCGCCCAAGGGAAGTAAGATATAACGCATCTGCCAGTGCCTTCTCCGGACTGGCGATAAAAATCCCATCTTCCCTGACAAATCCGGAATAATACTTCAGAGGAAATCTGTAAAAGATAAATTCCAATTTTTTGATATTTTTTCTGTAACTGCGTTTTGTCACCACAGATTCAATAATACCCTGCCGGAGCTGGGTTGTTAATCCGTAGTAAGAGAGAGCCGTTGAAAATGAAACATAAGACGGCACCTGAAGCCGGTTTGCAATTTGAAAAAAATCCTCTTCAGATAAATGGTCCCAATTTTCATTGAGGATATAAAGATTTCTTTTTGCTCGTGTCAGATATCCACCGGAAACATACCTGCTGCATAGTACATGAGCCGATTCCGGTTTTATTGCCATTGCTGATGCAACATCATCAGCGGAGAAGAGTAATTTTTCAATTTCCTTTAAATTTTTATATTTCATAGTTAAATATAGTAAATTATTAATAATGTTAAGTAAATATATTTACAATAATTTTTAATTTCAATAGTTTTTTCATTTTTCCCATTCTCCCGCCAACGATGAATTTTATTGAACTTCCGCAATTATTAAATCAATTGAATCTCACCTGACTTTAATTATAAACTCCCGCATGAGATACCTTATCTTTTTACTCTCCTTCTGCACAGCCCAATACACACTCACACACGATGGAATAACACGGGAATATTATGTCTTTTATCCCGATAATCCTCCTGCGTCATGTCCGTTAATCATTAATATCCACAACTTTAACGGCGATGCTTTGTTCCTTCGGGAATATACTGAAATGGATGACTTTGCTCTCCCTGCCAACATTGCTGTCGTTTATCCTGAAAGCAAAAATAGCCATTCCCGATATGGATAATTTTTATGCGGTTTC
>CAYXUG010000059.1:0-12359 GCA_964468655.1 uncultured bacterium
TGGGCGCTACAAGGCTCGAACTTGTGACCTCCGCCTTGTAAGGGCGGCGCTCTGAACCAACTGAGCTAAGCACCCTCGATGGTTTTTATTAATCTCTGACTTTAAGCAGAAGCAATCTGTGATTCTGCGTGTTTAACTTTTTCTCCCCTGCTCTTCTTGTTCTTTGGTAAGGCATGTTCCACAACTTGCATTACATCTTTTACAAAATGAAATTTCATATCTTTAAGCACTTTTTTGGGAATTTCCTCAAGATCCTTTTTGTTAAAATCCGGAAGAATAATCTCTCTCAACCCGGATCTGTGAGCAGCTGTCACTTTTTCGCGAATTCCTCCTACCGGCAAGACCGTTCCACGCAACGTAATTTCACCAGTCATAGCCAATGTATCTTTTAAAGGAATATCTTTCAATAGTGAGAGAATTGCTGAAAAAATAGCTGTACCGGCGGAGGGTCCATCTTTGGGAATTGCTCCTGCAGGAACGTGGATATGAATGTCAATTTTTTCTGCAAAATCGGGTTTAATACCAAGATCAACCGCATTCGATCTTACGTATGAAAGGGCAGCCGTAGCAGATTCCTTCATTACATCTCCCAATTGCCCTGTGAGTGTTAAATTCCCTTTACCGGGCATTTTTGTAGCTTCTATAAATAATATATCACCACCAACAGATGTCCAGGCGAGTCCAACAGAAACACCAGGTTTTTTCATCCGTTCAGACATTTCCGAGAAATACTTAGGAGCTCCCAGGTATTTATGAACCACAGACTTTATTATTTTCAGAAAATCTTTTTTCCCTTCAACCCTGTCTCTCGCTATTTTCCGAAGGATATTTGCAATCTCTCTCTCCAAATTTCGTACACCTGCTTCCCGTGTGTAAGATCTGACCAACTCCTTAATCCCGGGAAGTTCAAATGAACAATCATCCATTGTCAATCCATTTTCCTCAAGCTGTTTGGGAATAAGGTACTGTTTTGCAATATTTATTTTTTCATCTTCTATATAGCCGGAAAATTCCAAAATCTCCATTCTGTCTCTTAAAGCAGGAATGATGGGATCGTTTAAATTTGCAGTGGCTATAAACATCACTTTACTCAAATCAAATGAAACTTCAAGATAATGATCGCTGAAATCGGAATTTTGTTCAGGGTCAAGAACTTCTAATAAAGCTGATGACGGGTCACCTCTGAAATCTGCGCCGACTTTATCAATTTCATCCAGCATAAAAACAGGATTATTTGTGCCTGCCTTTTTTAATCCCTGGATAATTCTTCCCGGAAGAGCGCCAATATATGTTCGCCTGTGACCTCTGATTTCTGCCTCATCTCTCACACCACCGAGAGACATTCTGACAAACTCCCGTCCCATGGCAGCAGAAATGGATTTCCCGAGAGACGTTTTTCCTACGCCCGGAGGTCCTACAAAACAGAGTATGGGACCTTTCACTCTTCCTTCCTTCATTTTTTGTTCTTTCAGTTTCCGGACAGCCAGATATTCCAACACCCGCTCTTTAACATTATCCAAACCATAGTGGTCTTTGTCCATTTTTTCTTTTGCTGCCTTGGTATTCATTCTATCTTTGCTGGATTTACTCCAGGGAAGTTCAACCAGCCAGTCAAGATACGTTCGGGAAACCGTATATTCAGGAGATTGCGGTGGAATATCCTCCAACCTTTTTAATTCTTTCCTAGCAACTTTGTCGGCTTCTTTAGACATTTTTGCTTTTTTGATTTTGTCTTCCATTTCCAATAGATCCCCTGATGTACCTTCTTCACCCAATTCTCTCTTAATCGCTTTCAGTTGTTCACGGAGATAGTATTCGCGCTGTGTTTTGGAAATTTCGTCCTGGACTTCAGTTTGAATTTTTTCTCCCAGTTGAATCCGCTGAATCTCCCTACTAAGAAGAACGGATACTTTTTCCAAACGTGCTTTAAGATCTAGTTCTTCAAGAACTTCCTGTTTTTCCCCAGTTGGGATTGTCATTAACGCGATAACTCTGTCAGCCAGTTTACCGGGACTTTCAATGTTTGCTAAAATCCCACTGTGTTCTTCGCTTAAATAGGGGGCTACCTTAATTAAATCCTGGAAAAGCTTTTTCACATTGTTCATGAGTGCCTCGCCCTCTAAATCAATATCTTCCCTATCCTCAACCCGCTGAACAATGCATCTAAAATAAGGATTTTCCTGAATGAACGATAATAATTTTACACGTTCTATTCCTTGAATAATGGCAGACTTACTGTTGTCAGGCATGTCAAAAACCTTAAGGACGATGGCAAGAGTTCCCCAGGCATACATATCGTCCTGCACCGGATTTTCAATGGATCCGTCCTGTTGTGCTATAACAACAATTAACTTTTTACCCTGAGGGAGTTCATCGATAAGCTTTAATGATCTTTCCCTTCCTATATAGGTGGGTATAACCTGCTGCGGAAACAGCACAGTATTTCTCAACGGCATTACAGGATAGGACTGTGGGACAGGGTCTTTAATCCCGGACTCTTTACCTTTGCTATGTGTTGATGATTCTTCTTTTCTCTCTTCTTCACTCATGTTAGTTGTTCCTTTGCAAAAATAGTACCAAAATTATTTATTAGCCATATTGTCATGTTAACGATTGGTTTATTTAAATCCAAGTTAATCCTGGATGCTTTTTATACTACTGACAAAATTAGAAAAACTTTCCGTCCAGTAGTTAATGGTTTCTTGATGCCCCAACAGTTTAAAATAATAATAATCCCCATCCACATGAACGATTGCAGCAATCATCCTCTGATTCTTCTTATAGACGCTTTGAGACATGGGCATTCCACCGCCGATGAAAGTACCTGATAAATCTGCAAGTGTAACGGGAAGATTATTCACTTCTATATTTTGAATCCTAGCAATCTCACTGGAAGAACTGCCGTCAATCTGTTCAAATTGATTAAACCATCTTTCGAGGTTTGCTTCAACACCACCGCCAATCCCGGAAAAAACTGCCAATTCAGCATCAGGTTTCCCAACCGGTTTTCCAGGCAATCTCAATTGTCCTATCCGCATGGAAGATTTGGGTGATTCAACTATCCACCCATCCGGAATGGTTACTGCCAGATCACCATAAATCATTTGGTTGGATTCAGTCTCGATTTGAGGTCCTGATCCTGGTTGACTCGAATAAATAACCCACGTAAGTCCCGCGCCGGACAAAACTATTAAAGTATAAATAAGATTTTTGTATTTGACCATTAACTGTAAACCGCTTGCGCCTGTTCATCGGCATGATAAGAGCTTCGAACAAGAGGTCCTGCTTCAATCCAACCAACTCCCATTTCTAATCCCGCTCTTCGATACACATTAAATTCATCGGGGCGAACATATCTTTGAACAGGTAGATGCTTTTTTGTAGGCTGAAGGTATTGACCAATTGCCACAATGTCACATTTAGTTTCAGAAATATCCTCCAGCAGTGAGAAGACTTCATTTTCTGTTTCACCGAGCCCAACCATAAAGGCGGTTTTTGTTTTGAGTCCGAATGCTTTTGACTTTCTTAAAACATCCAACGACCATTCATATTTTGCCTGCGGTCTTACAGCGGAATAAAGCCGGGGAACAGTTTCCATGTTGTGTCCCATAATTTCCGGTTGAGATTCAAAAACTTTATTTAGTGCAAAATCATCATTTTTAAAATCGGGAATCAAAACTTCAACTGAGCAATCAGAATTTAATTCATGGACTTCTCGTACTGTTTTCGCCCAGATTCCAGCTCCACCATCAGGTAGTTCATCACGATTCACGGAAGTTATCACACAGTGACGTAGTCCCATCTCTTTGACCGCTTCAGCTGTACGGCGCGGTTCATCGAGATCATCCCACTCAGGTTTTCCCGTCTTTACATTGCAGAATCCGCAGGACCTTGTGCAAACGTCACCAAGAATCATTAGGGTCGCAGATCGCCGTTCCCAACATTCATAAATATTGGGGCAAAGTGCTTCTTCACAAACTGTATTCAAATTTTTGTCACGGACAAGATTCTTCAATTCTTTAAAGTTCTTCCCTGTACGGACATGAACCTTTAACCAGTCAGGTTTTCTCTCTCTTGTTAAAGTTGTCTGCTGGAGTGAATTATTTTCAGTTGAAAAATTCATATAAAATCAAATTGAACAGCCCATTTACAAAAGTGAATTGATATCCAGTGATTCAAGATGATGAACCATCCTCTGGAGGAATTTCCCTCCGCCGGCACCATCTAACAGACGATGGTCAAACCCAAGGGAGAAATAAGTCATGGACCTAATTACGATGGCATCCCCATCATCTGTTTCCCTGACAATTGGTCGTTTCTTAACGGCGCCGATACCAAGAATGGCTGAATTGGGTTGATTGATAACAGGAGTTCCATACAAATTTCCAAAAATGCCGAAATTAGTTATTGAAAATGTGGAGCCCTGCAACTCTTCAGGGGTAATTTGTCCCTTTCTGGCTCGTCCTGCCACATCATTGACCTTCCGGCAGATTCCGAGAAAATTCAATTCCTCGCAGTTTTTAATCACAGGAACCATCAATCCTTTAATAATAGCGACTGCAATTCCCATATTAATATTTTTCCTGTTGATGATTTTTGTCCCATCCAGTGATGCGTTAAAAATGGGGAAATCCTGAATCGCCTTCACCGCTGCCATAACAAAAAATGGTGTATAAGTCAATTTAAATCCTTCCCGGTTCTGAAACGGCTCCTGTTTTTCTTTTACGTATTGAACCATCAAAGAAACATCACACTCAGAAACCAGATGGACATGAGCAGCAGTATCCAAACTTTTCCTCATGTGGTCGGCAATGATCTGCCTCATCCGGTCCATTTCCACTATTTCATCTCCCATGGTTATACCGGGTACGGATGGAATTTGATCTGCCATTTCCGGGATTACCCCCGTAGGAATAGAACTTTTTTCTATAAAGGCGAGGATGTTATGTTTTGTTACCCTGCCTCCTATTCCTGATCCTTGAATGGATTGAAGTTCAATTTCTGTAATGCCTTCTTTTCTGGCGATGGAACGGACAAGAGGAGTATAATACTTTCTATCACGTTTAAACGGCTCGTCCGATAATGGCGGTGCTAGAGCAACTTCCTCAATTACGGATTCCTGTTCCAGTGGTTGCGCAGGTTCTTCTTTTATTTCAACTTCAGGTTCTGTTTCTTTCTCTGTAGTTTCTGGCTCATCCGCGGCTACATCAGCATCTGTTTCAATTCTTGCAATCACATCATCTACCGGAACAACATCATTGGGTTGAGCCAATAATTCTTTAACAACTCCAGAAACCGGTGATGGAATTTCGGAATCCACTTTGTCTGTACCTATTTCAAGCAGGTTTTCATCTTTTTCAATTTTATCACCAACATTTTTCAACCATTCAATAATGGTGCCTTCCGTAATGGATTCACCAAGTTTGGGCATTTTTACATCAACAAGCATTTTTTAATCTCTCAATATTCTAATAGTTCTAAACCAATAGATACGATTTCATCTGTTTGCAAAAGCACTTCATCCTCCAAAACTGCACTGAAAGGAACAGGACAGTCCTTTGAAGCAGCCCGCTTTACCGGACCATCCAGAAGTTCAAAATATTTGTCCGAAATGATTGCGGATATTTCAGCTCCGGGACCGTTTGTCAGATTGTCCTCATAAACGATCATTACCTTATTTGTTTTTGATAATGATTCTTCAATGGTGTCATAGTCCAGCGGATTCAGGGTTCTCAAATCAATGATTTCAATTTCAGCGCTGGTCTTTTCTTTTAATATTTTTGCTGATTCCAAAGATTTTTGCACCATCATTCCATACGTAACAATTGTCATATCCGAACCGCTTTGCACGATCCGTCCCTTCCCAAACGGTAAAAGATACTTTTCATCCGGTTCGGATGTAACAGCAAAGGGCGCTCTATAAAGTCCTTTGTGTTCCATAAACATGACAGGATCATTCATTCTGCATGCCATTTTCAACAGTCCTTTTGCATCTGCGGCATTTGAAGGATAAGCAATCCGAATTCCGGGAAGGTGAATGAAATACCCGTCAATAGATTGACTGTGGCACAATGCGCCATGGATGTAACCACCTACAGGCACACGGATTACCAGGGGACAAGACCAGTCGTTATTAGACCGGTACCGCATGGTTGCAACTTCATTCCGAATCTGCATCATGGAAGTCCAAATGTAGTCGGCGAATTGAATTTCAACCACCGGTTTCCACCCGGCACACGCCAGCCCGATAGCTGTTCCAATAATGGAAGATTCTGCCAAAGGAGAATTAAAAACTTTGTCATTGCCAAATTCTGCGGTCAATCCTCTTGTTGCAGTGAAAACGCCACCCTTTTCGCCGGCAACATCCTGACCATAAATAATCAATTTATCGTTGTGGGCTAATTCTTCTTTAAGAGCATGATTAATGGCATCAACCATGACGATTCGATCAGACAACGTCGTTTGAACAACCGGTTCTTCACTTTGTCCATTGTTTTTTTTTTGAGAGTAGATAAAACCGAACGCAGTTGCTTTCTCAGGATGTGGTCTACTCTCAGCCCATTCTGCTTCATTATTAATATTCTTTTTCACTTCTTTATCAAACTGATCGAATTCTTTTTCAGCCATAACTTTATTTTCAATACACTGTTTCCGGAATCTCAAAATTGGATCCCTTTTTGAATCATTTTCCAAATCTTTTTTTGTTCTATACTTCCTTTGATCATCGGAAGAGGAATGTGGCAGAAGACGAACGACATCCGTTACAATGACACTGGGCCCTTTACCCCTTCGTGCCCGTTCAGCAGCTTTCTGAAATGCGAGGTGCGATTCAAAGAAATCAGTTCCGTCAACATTAAATCTGGCTAAATTTTTATACCCCGCTGAAATATCATACACCGAACCCCCCGAAGTCTGATTCTTGATATGAACACTGATTGCCCACTTATTATCCTCGATGTGGAAAATAACCGGCAGTTTATCCCTGCTTGACCAATTTAATGCCTCATGAAAATCGCCTTGACTAGTGGTACCTTCACCGGCAGAGACATACACAATTTCCTTTTTCCCTTCCATTTTTATCGCTAAAGCACATCCCACTGCCTGTAGTAATTGCGTCCCTGTTGGACTTGATTGCGACACGATTCTCAATTCTTTGTGACCATAGTGCATGGGCATTTGCCTTCCACTCGAATTGGGGTCTTCGGCTCGGGCAAGAAAACAGAGAAGTTGTTCCCGCGGCGTCATTCCCACTCCAAGACAGAACGCCGAATCCCTGTAATATGGGTAGGACCAGTCTTCCCCTTTTCTCATCACCTGGGCGGCGGCTAATTGTGCAGCTTCATGCCCGGATCCGCCAATATGGAAAAAACTTTTTCCCTGTTTCAGGAGGATTAACATTTTTTCATCCAAGAATCTTGAATAGACCATATTGCGGTAAACCGCCTGCAACTCTTTTTTTGCAAATCCGTGAAATCTAGGCATCTTAATTCAATTCATTGAAATTAAAGGTCTTCATGAATTCCTTAATTAAAACTTCTTCTACTTGAGGCAATGCTATCTTTTCGCCAAGCATCATCTCCATGGAGGTTACACCATACTCAAAAATTCCGCACGGAATGATACCATCGAAATAGGAGAGGTCTGTATTCACATTCAAGGCAAATCCGTGCATGGTTACCCATCGTGAGATTCGAACGCCCAATGCGGCGATTTTCATGTCCCCAACCCAGACGCCTGTGAGACCGTTTCGTCTTTCAGCGGCAATTCCAAATTGACTTAGTGAATTAATTATGACTTCTTCCAGACTCCGCATGTACCAACTGATGCTCATTTTGTGATCGTGCAAATCGAGGATGGGATAACCAACAATTTGCCCAGGTCCATGGTAGGTAACATCACCTCCACGCTCAATTTGAAAAATAGGAACATCGGGTCTTCGGGACTGCAACAGGTGATTGTCATTGCCATTTTTCCCAACTGTATAGACTGGTTCATGCTCAACCATTATTAATGAATCTGGAATTAGTCCAAGATGACGTTTTTTCACTAAATCTTTCTGCGTTTCCCATACCGGTTCGTAGGGCTGGCTGCCGATTCGATGGACTTCAACTTTTATTTTTAAGTCAAGGCCATCTTTATTGACTCCACTCAGAACAGGCCGCATTCTTTCAAATTTCGCCCTCACAATCTCCTGCGAAGGACAAGAAGTTTCATGTTTTCCCATAAAGTGCTGCTCACAATTTCTTATTTCTAGTTTCTCCATTTTAAATATGTACCGCTTCCCCATATGCATCAGCAACCGCTTCCATAATAGTTTCTGATAACGTTGGATGTGCGTGGACTGTTTTTAAAATTTCTTCATACGTTGTTTCAAGTGTTCGCACTGCTCCTACTTCAGCAATCAATTCTGTTGCTTCCGAACCGATAATATGGCAGCCAATCAACTCACCGTATTTTTCATCAAAGATTACTTTTACTAATCCATCGGGTTCACCGATTGCCAATGCCTTTCCACTTGCTCTGAATGGAAACTTGCCAACCTTGATTTCATATCCTGCATCTAACGCTGCTTTTTCTGTTAGACCTATGGATGCTACCTGGGGCCGGCAGTAAGTGCAGCCGGGAATATTTCCGTAATCAACCGGGTGTGGAATCCTTCCGCTCAAATGCTCAGCAACAACCCGTCCTTCTGCAGAAGCCACATGAGCAAGCCATGGGGGACCTATTACATCCCCAATCGCGTAAATTCCATTCACATTTGTTTCGCAGAATTGATCCACTTTAATCCATCCTTTTTCTGTTTCAATTCCCAATTCTTCCAGTCCGATATTTTCAACATTCCCTTGAACACCGATAGCAACCAGAGCAATATCTCCTTCAAGAATTTCTGCTTTTCCATCAGTTGAAATGGATACCTTCACCTTCGTTTTCAACGATTCAATTTTTTCCACTTTTGTGTTTGGGTGAATTTTAATCCCACGGTCCAAAAACTGTTTAGTCAAAATGGTTGAAATTTCTTCATCCTCAATGGGTAATATTTGTGGCAGCATTTCAACCAGATGTATTTCCGTACCGTATTCGCTATAAATAGATGCAAACTCCACACCAATGGCACCGGCTCCAATGATGATCATTTTTTCCGGTATCTTATTAAGGATCATTGCTTCCTTGTATGAGATCACTCTTTTATCATCAGTTTCAAGTCCCGGTATTACCCGGTTTCTGGCTCCGGTAGCAATTATTACTTTTTCGGCTTGTAGTATTGTTTTCTTTATCTTCGTATCTGTGACTTCAACTTCCTTTACTGATTTCAACTTTCCTATGCCCTTAATATGATAGATTTCATTTTTTTTCATGAGATATTCGATTCCCTTGGACAGGCGCTTTGCTACGGATCTGCTCCGTTTTACAGTTACACCAAAGTCAACACTGTAATTAGAAATCTTAATGCCATATTTAGCTGCGTTTTTCACAACGTGAAGCACCTCAGAATCTTTCAGGAGAGCTTTGGTGGGTATACATCCCCAGTTCAAACAGATGCCTCCCATAGCATCCTTCTCCACGATAGCAACTGTGTTCCCAAGTTGTGATGCTCGGATGGCTGCCACGTACCCGCCGGGTCCGCCTCCAAGCACAACAACATCATATTTATTTCCAGTCATACTTTATTACTTTTTCAGCTTTCTTAAATATTTTAACTCTTCTTTATATTCCATATAATCCTTGACAGGTGTTTCAAGGAGCATCGGGAGACCGTCGAACCTTTCATCATTAACAAGACATTTAAATGTTTCTTCATTTAAATATCCTTTCCCCAAACTTTCATGCCGGTCAACTCTTGTTCCAAGTTCCTTTTTAGAGTCGTTGATGTGGAACGCTTTTAACCACTCTAGTGCAACAATTTCGTCAAATTTCTGAAAGGTTTCATTCCACCCTTCTTCAGTCCGTAGATCATAACCGGCTGCAAAGCCGTGCTGCGTATCAAAACAGACACCGATTTTGCCTTTATTTTCCACGCCATCGATGATTTCAGCAAGATGCTCAAATTTGTAACCCACCACGGTTCCCTGCCCCGCAGTGTTTTCAATTAAAATGGTAGTCTGATTGTCAGGTCGCTTATTCATGACATAATTGAGACTTTCTGAAATTCTCTTCAGGCAACCATCCTCACCGCTCTTCATGTGAGCGCCCGGATGAAAAACAACAAAGGGAATATCACAGGCGTTACAACGGTCAATTTCAGTGGTGAATGCTTTGCGGGTCATGTTTAGTTTTTTCATTTCGGGAGAACCCATATTTAACAGGTAGGAAGCATGAGAAACACAGGATTGAATTCGATTATTTTTCATTTCTATTTGGAATTTTTCACAATCCTCTTCACTAGGTTGTTTGGGAAACCACTGATTCTGATTTGCCGTAAAAATCTGGATTGCGTTTGCAGAAATATCCTTTCCTCTTTCAGGTGCTTTATAAACACCTCCCGCTACGCTGACATGTGCTCCCAATAGTCCCATTATTCTTTTCCTTTCGATACTATGGCTAAAAATTCTTCCCGAGTCTTTTGATTTTCTTTAAATACACCCCTGACAGCAGAAGTCACCATAAAGGAAGCTTTTTTCTCAACCCCTCTCATTTGCATGCATAAATGTTCTGCTTCAACAATGACTGCCACTCCTTTTGGTTTCAATACCTTTTGAAGTGCTCCTGCAATTTGATTGGTCATTCTTTCCTGAACCTGAAGCCGTCTGGCGTAAATATCAACAATCCGGGGAATTTTTGATAAACCGATAATTTTCTTGTCAGGAAGATATCCAACATGAGTAATCCCCTTGAACGGTAGCAGGTGATGTTCGCAAAGGGAAAAAAAATCAATATTCTTTATCACAACTATTTCATCACACTCTTCTTCAAAAAGTGCATCATTGATGACATCCTCCGGGGAAAGGTTGTAGCCGGAAATAAAATAATCCCACGACTTTGCCACCCTATCCGGGGTTTTAGCCAGTCCCTGGCGCGTGGAATCTTCTCCAATTGCTTCCAACATTTCAGCAACTAGAGATTTTAATTTTTCTTTATTTTTCTTTTCCATTATGGTTCCTAAGTAATGGGTTGTACACCCCAGTTAATTTCATCTGGATCATCATGTACCATTGGTTTGAAAATTTTAACTCCTAAATAAAATAGAGGTGTATCAAATAGTGCAAAGAAAAATTTAAACAAATATGAATGAAAAATAAGAATTGCCAAATCTTCAAGGGTTTGAATATTACTTCCAAGTTTACCCATAAAGTAAAGAATCGCCAAAATTGAAATTGTATCCACAAGTTGGCTGACCGTTGTAGAAAAGTTATTACGTAACCACAAATGTTTCCCATTCGTTAATCGCTTCCAGAAATGAAAAAGATGAACATCCACCATTTGAGCAATCAAATAGGCAATCATGGATGCAACCACACCGCCAACCATAAAACCATAAACTTCCTCAAACGTAGAAGTTGCACCAGAAACACCCTTTGCATCCGGTAGAGAATGTCCCACTGTCATCAACCCTAGCATAAAAATATTCATAGCGAATCCTACCCACACCATGGTTCGGGCTTTTTGTTTCCCAAACAGCTCGCAGATCAGATCAGTAGCCAAAAAAGTAAATGGATATGCCAGTACTCCTGCAGGAACAGAGAGTGAAAAGACCTGAACAAACTTTGTTATACCGATTAAATTGCCCAAAACGAGTGCAGTCAAAAATATGCCCGCGAGAAATAAATATAATTTATCTTTGAATTCCATCAATCCTCAGGACCGTAAAAGTCAGTGTAAATGGTTGGTGTTTCTCTCAGCCGCACCCGGTGGAGCAATCCATTTTCCAGTTCACCGATAAGCTGATCCCATATCCAAATTACCATATTTTCTGTTGATGGCTGCCTATCGTAAAACCATTGAATATCCTTTTCAATAACAGAATGATCCATCTGATCAATTATTTTTTCTTGAACAATCTTCTTTAACTTACCCAAGTCATACACAAAACCGGTATTGGAGTCGGGCTTGCCTTTGAGTGTTACTTCCAATGTATAATTGTGACCATGCAGCTTGGAGTCATCTCCAAAAACCTGTTCATTTTTTTCATTGCTCCAGTTTGAGTTTTTATACTGGTGCGCTGCACAAAAACGAAATAATTTTGTTAAATAAGGCATATTTCAATTCTGAATACTTGTACTATACAACTATTCACAAGCAATTAATTTACAGCACAAATTTTTAAGTGAAAATCGTTTTAAACACCAATTATGACACTTGGATAGATATGGTTTACACATTTAGAATTTAATGCTCTTTTATTATGGCTTCCTAAAGAATCC
>CAYXUG010000060.1:0-11170 GCA_964468655.1 uncultured bacterium
ACCAATAGTTATAAGTTTTTCACGAGAGAGAATTAACTATATGGAGACATTACGAGAGCACTGCTCTACCAGCTGAGCTACCGTGGGGCAAATCCGTGCCCTGCTATACTTGCTGCCTGCCCCGCTTTTGCGGGGAGCTAAGGTGGTAATTTTTTAATCTTCAATTAGGAATGATCAATTTTCAATTATGTGACGGAATTTACAGATTTGGAATTATTGATAGAATGTTTATTCAACCTAATTTTAATTCTTCATTTCATCACTATACTGTCCCAGCGTAGCTGCGCCGTTGCATTTCGCCCTGTGGTAAAATGCCTTCTGCGCTACCGGGATATTTTCTGTTTTTCCTCCCCATGTTTTCAGCGCTGCTGATTGAAGCGCTCGGCCATAAGAAAAACTGAGCTTCCATGGAAATGAATCGTCCATGGCATTCATAGCATTGAGGTGTTGAGTGGCTATAAGGTCACTCTGTCCACCTGAAAGAAAACAAATTCCCGGAACTGCCGACGGCACCACACGCAAAAAACATTCAAGGGTCGCTTCCGCAACCTCCACCACTGATGCCTGTTTAGGGCAGCCCAGAGCAGAAATGACCATGTTTGGTTTTAAAATCATTCCTTCCAGCATGACGCCCTGTTTGAACAATTCGTGGAATACAACCGAAAGCGTCTCTTCCGTTTCTTCAAAACACCGGTCAATGGAATGGTCGCCATTCATGAGTACCTCCGGCTCCACAATGGGGACGATTCCAGCTTCCTGACAGAGTGCGGCATATCTGGCAAGTGCATGAGCGTTGACTTCCAAACAAGCGCGGGTTGGGATTCCCTCTGCTATGGTTATAACAGCTCGCCATTTGGCAAATCTTGCGCCGAGATTGTGGTATTCCGATAGGCGGTCTCTCAAGTCATCCAGACCTTCCGTTACTTTTTCACCATCATGCCCAGCCAGCGGTTTTGCACCAGTATCCACTTTAATTCCCGGCAGAACTCCTTTGTCAGAAAGCAATTTCGGAAACGGTTCTCCTCCGTTTGAAGTTGACTGCCTGATGGTTTCATCATACATAATAACACCGCTGATAAATTCCTCCAATCCGTCAGTGGTGAAAAGAAGACCACGATACTCGCACCGATTTTCTTCTGAGTTTTCAGCCCCGATACCTTCAAACCGTTTTCCTATTGTGGGTGTACTTTCATCAGCCGCCAGTATCCCTTTACCGTCTGCTACTATCTCATTGGCTGTTTCCATCAATTTTGTTCTGTCCATAAAATATCTCCTGTTTAAATCTTATTCTTCATGATTAGTTGTTATCACTTCTACGCTTCCGTCTGAACCGTTAATAATTTTACTGGTGGTCTTTATTACTCCATCTTCAAACGATACTTCCGGAAGCCATCCGTCGCAAACTCCGGTTGCCACAAAAAGTGTGTCATCACTCTGGCAGAGGTCTTGTTCTGTCCAGAGCCGGTCAACATCATCATCCATCATTTTTTCTGCCCGTTCCCTGAATTCCGGTTTATGGAAATGAAGCCGACTTTCAAACACACCACCCAATGCCTTGATAGCAGTTGCGGCAATCACGCCTTCCGGGGCTGCGCCTATTCCCATTAAAAGATCAACTTCACCCTCCACCGCTCTCAAAGCGCCTGCGATATCACCATCTCCGATTAACCTGACCTTTGATCCGGCACCTTCAATTTTACTGATTAGTTCAATGTGGCGGGAGCGGTCCATCACAATAACCGTTATTTCAGACAAAGGTTTTCCCATCACGTCCGAAACAGCATTGAGATTATCTCCCACAGGCGTATCCAGCGAGATCCTCCCTTTCAAAAGAGAACTTCCGGCAATCTTGTTCATATAGCAGTCCGGAGCGTGAAGCAAAGCTCCTCTCGGCGCTGCCGCAAGAACGGACAGCGCATCCGGTTTATCCTGAGCACAATGGTTTGTGCACTCCAGTGGATCTACGGCAATATCAGCCGCCAGCGCTAATGGATCACCCTGCTGGGAACCCAGTGGTTCGCCAATGTAGAGCATGGGCGCCTCGTCCCGCTCGCCTTCCCCAATGGCTACTCTCCCGTTAAAAGGAACAGTGTCAAAAACTTTTCGCATGGCTTCCACGGCAGCGGCGTCTGCTGCTTTATTATCTTCGCATCCGCGCATTCGCCCGGAGGCAATAGCTGCAGCTTCCGTCGCTTTCAGAAAATAATCCCTTAAAAGCAATATTGAACTCATCCCTTGAATTGTTTCATTTTATGGGTGGAAAGTTATAATGATACAATAAATGATGTAAACGGAATTTTTTAAACATAGAGATCAAACGTAAGTGTCTAGCATCTAACCCCCAGGAAATAACCAATTTCTTGAATTAAGATTTTAGGTACATTAACTTTTTAACAATCAAATGATGAAAAGGAGGGCATAAGAATGACCCAAGTTAAAGTAAATAATTTTAAAGCGACTTGCGATCAGTTCGAAAGAGCAGCAGATGTTTTAGGACTGGAGGAAAATTTAAGTAAATCCTTAATGATGCCGGACAGGGAACTTGCAGTGGAAGTCCCTCTTGTCAAGGAAGACGGCAGTTTGAATGTTTTTCAGGGATACCGCATTCAGCACAACAATGCGCGGGGACCTTTCAAGGGAGGAATTCGATTTCATGAGGAGGTTGATCTTGATGAAGTCCGAGCGCTGGCATCGCTTATGACCTGGAAAACTGCGCTGGTGGATATTCCCTACGGCGGCGGTAAAGGCGGCATTACCGTTGATCCCCGGACGTTGACCAAGAGAGAATTGGAACGGCTGTCAAGAACCTTCTTCCGGAAAATTAGTCCTGTGATTGGCGTTAACCGTGATATTCCGGCTCCTGATGTAAACACCAACGCACAGATCATGGCGTGGTTTATGGATGAATACAGCCAGACTCATGGTTATTCCCCGGCAATCGTGACCGGAAAGCCGATTGAACTCGGTGGATCATTGGGCAGAGAAGCTGCGACCGGCCGGGGTGTATCCATCACCGTTCGAGAGACGGCAAAGGTTTTTAATGTTGATTTGTCATCCTCATCCTGTGTAATTCAGGGATTCGGGAATGTCGGTACTTATGCTGCAAAATTCCTCACTGAAATGGGCGCAAAAGTTATTGGTGTAAGCGATGTGTCAGGTGGGCTCTGTGATAACAATGGCTTGGACATTCCAGTGCTTATTGACTATGCAAAAAAGAACAGGGTCATTGAAGGATTTAATGGAGGTAAATCTATTTCCAATGAAGAACTTCTTGCGCTGGACTGTGATTTTCTTATTCCTGCTGCCTTAGGCGGAGTCATACACAAAATGAATGCAGATTCCTTAAACTGCAAGTTTGTAATTGAGGCTGCAAACGGCCCCACAACACCGCCCGGAGATGAAATACTCTGGGGTAAAAAAATACCCGTCATTCCGGATATTCTCACAAATGCAGGAGGCGTAACCGTAAGCTATTTTGAGTGGGTGCAGAATCTTCAGCAATTCAGGTGGGATGAAGAAACGGTCAACGAAAAACTCGAAACAAAGATGGTTTCAGCTTTTAATGAAGTGAATGAAATGCGGAATGAAAAAAATGTTTCTTTTAGAACGGCTGCCTTTATGGTAGCAATCGAAAGAGTCGCTAAGTCTGTAGAGTTGAGAGGGTTTTAAGGGTTATCGTTTGAAAATGACTTAATCCAATCAGTGGTCACTGATTTGGGACGCATGAGGGGAATTCCCAAAGCCCGGTTTAAAATGATCTGAGCTGAAATTCCCATCACCCTCGAAATGCTGAAAAGGACTGTATAAAAACTAAACTCAGTCATTCCGAATGAATGAAGCATTGCTCCTGAAATTGCATCAACATTGGGCCACGGATTCTTTGCCTTTCCTTCTTCCTTAAGTACTTCAGGAACCACCTTCGACATAATTTCAACAGTTTTATAAGCAGGGTCATCACCACAATATTTTTCCCCGAATTCGTAAAATGCTGTAAATCTGGGATCAACACATCTCAATACTGCATGGCCGTACCCGGGGACAACTTTGCCCGAATGAATACAATCGAAAATATAATTTTTTAATTCCCCTTTTTCGGGAATTCCCCCGAATTTTTCCATAACCTTTAAAATAAACTTTAACGATTCCTGATTCGCCAAGCCATGGAGCGGTCCTGCTAAACCATTTAAACCGGCAGAAATTGCATAATACAAATCCGAAAGCGCAGATGCTACTGTCAACGATGAAAATGCACTAACATTCCCGCCTTCATGATCGCAGTGGAGAGTAAAATAGAGCCGCATAAGTTTTGAATATTCACCATTGGGATCAGGAAGCCCTGTCATATAAGCAAAATTCGCACCCCAATCGAGGTCAGGATTCGGCTCAATCAAGTCACCCTTATCGAATCGGATTCTGTAAATACCGGCGCCTACGGCAGGCAATTTTGCCAAAAGATTGATAGCATCCGTTAATGTGTACCGCCAGTAATCTCTTCTTCTTATTCCATTTTCATAATGCCTGCGGAATTCAGATTCTTTTTCCATAACAAGGATAGCTGTATTAAACATAGCCATGGGATGTGAATCCGATGGCATCGCCCGGACAACATCCCAGACATAGTCCGGTACAACCATTTTCTCATTGAACTGGGATTGGAGATCATTCAATGCCTCCTCGCCGGGTAGTTCACCGGTGCACAAAAAGTAGAAAGTTTCTTCGGGCAAAAGGTCTGTTAATTCAATGATGGGTTTTCCCCGTACAACAAGACCTTTATCTGCTGAAACTGATGAGGTATCACAAATGAATCCCTTTACACCTCTCATTCCGGTAAACGCCTGTTGAACGGTAACATCGGAAATTTTCTTATTTCCCATTTCATCAAGAAGCTGGTTCACTGCCAATTTCTGATCCGGGATTATCTTTTCTAATACTGACTGTAATGTTTTCATTTTCCTACTATACTACAATTTTATGGAATTTGATCCAACAAAATTACTGTTATTAATTCGTATTCTCAAAGGTTTCAGACTAATGATCGATTAAATATAGGATTCAAACTTTCAATCTCTCAGAAATTAATTCCTCAACTTTTTGTTTAACCCGCTTAGAGGCAAGACCATCCAATTTAAAAAATATTTTATCCCGTTCAGTTTTTTGTGCTTTTTTCATTTTAACAGTTGGTTTTAATGCTAATTCGATTCCTGTCTGCAATTCATCGGGTGTATTGATATGCACAAAAGAATCTTTTAAATATTCACAGTTGTCAAAACCCAAAAGTGCTTCACCATCAGAATGTTTTAATCTGTCCTGGTCAAGGTTGTAAATAACTCCTGTCTTTCCTGTCGCTAAAAATTCAGTGATTGCGCCGGAGGCTTCTGAAACCAATGTATCAGCGACATATAACAATGGCAGAATGTTATAATCATCTTTTGGTATTATAATTACATGAGGATATTTCTCAATTTTATCTTCAAATATTTTATGTTGTTTGTGTGATGCATATTTCCCCATCCAGGCATAATGATGCAGTTTAATGATAAGATTATAATCTTTAGTCGCTTCAAAAATTGCATCTTTTAAATCATAGAGGCAGGTTGGTTTATAAGTTGGCGCAAAAAGCACCACAGGTTTATCTGAATTGAGATTTAATGAATTCAATATTTCATTTCTGTCATAATTCCCGTCCATAAAATATGGATCCATTTTTGGATATCCGACCTTCACTACTACAGAATTTCCAATACAACCTGATTCTATTAATAACTCTTCAGATTGGTCACCTTCAGCAAAAATAATATAACGATGATCTGCGTGTTTCTTTAACTCACGGTACGTAACTGTTTTGGTAAATGTAATTCCGTGATAAATTAAACAAAGTAAAGCATCCTCATACTTTTTTTCATCTACTACATCCGGTGCAAATACTATATCAAAATGTTCATTTTCATCACTGACCCTATGGCCTTCTTGCACAAATTTTTGCAAATATTTTTTTGTTTCGTCTTGATTATAAAAACCAAACGATCGCTCCACTTCATGCGTCAGTGATAACGCAACATCATAATTTATATCATTTTCAAACAGTTCAATTAAGGGATCAAAAGCTGCCTTATGATATAGGTAAAACATTTTGAATAAAACTTTTGTTTTTTTCATCACCTTTTAGCTTGACTCCTGGCAATCATTTTTCGAATCTGATATTTTCGTAAAATATTCAAGGGCTTTTGTTTTAATTCATTATGCAGTCCTTTATTTAGAATATGTGCGATTGCTTGCAGCATACGATCAGATGAAAATCCATCTGAATATGGGTGAATTCCCCGAAGACAATTTGCTCTATTGGTTGAAAACTCATCTGGATTCATTAGGCTTTGTTCGATAGCAGTTGATAGTTCTGATGGAATTTGCATATTTATCCCTTTGTCTTTACGGGCCAATGCTTGATACGTAATTAAAGGTCGATCAAAAGATAAAAATTCATAGGCAACAGATGATGTATCAGTAATCATCATATCAGCGCCAGCCATGATGGGTAAAATATTGTGTTCATCAACGATCCGAAGATATTTATTCTCCAATTGCTTGTATTGTTCTTGAATCGATTTATCCATTAATGGATGGAATTTTATTATCCAGTTGTATTTTCCATTATTCAAGTTTTTGATAGCGTCCAGCAAGTCCGTTGCTGAAGTATATTTGGCTGGGAAGGTAGGTGCATAAAGCAAAACGGGCAATTCAGGATTTAACTCACATTGGGCAATCAAATGATTTTTCTGATCGTTAAAATTTCCTTTATTTTTATAAACAGTGTCAAGTTTTGACCAACCGGTTTCTTTAACTAAAAAATGTTTTTTTTGCTTCCTTATTCTTGTAAAATTTTCTGTCATAATAGGACCGGTTGTACAGTACAGATCAAAAAATCCTGTTATATTGTAAAAGCCCTTCACTTCCTCATCTAAACCATGAAAAACCTGGACTTTTAATCCTGGCCAAAAATGTGGGACAACATTACCGGGTACAAGTACAGCATCGGGCTCATAATCTAATACATCTTCATTGGATTTTAATTCATCACCGGGACAATGGTAATTTCTTGCAGAACTGGCTGTGTACCATTTGACCACTCCACAATCCGCATCAGTAATCGTATCTTGAATAGGTTCAAGAATTGAAAAAGAATATGGCTTGGTTACAAAAAATAAATACTTGAGATGAGCCTTGTTCATTGCTCACTAAATAATTCTTTCAAAATCCCAAGAACATCATCAGTCGTCAAATCCACTATATTGTTATCCATCCGCCCTTTTGTAAATGATTCTTCAGCTAATTTTGGCAGTTGATCTTCAGGTATGCCCCATTCATCAAGTGTGTAGGGAATAACGCCTTGGGGAATTGCTTTAATTATTTGTTTTAATTTATCGTAAGTCAATTCATTATTTTTACAAATTCGATCGAGGGATTCTTTGATCCATTTCCCATTTATTTCCAATAAGGGTAATAAACTGATAGAAGACGCAACGCCATGGGGAATTCCATAATGAATTGTCAGTGGATAACTCATGGAATGAGCAGCCGCTGTCATTGTATTGGAAAAGGCTAAACCGGCAACTGTGGCTGCTTTCAAAAGGTAATTTCGAATAATCAAATCACGAGGATTATTTTTCAATGCTGGGCCATTTTCTAAAATCGAGCAGATGGCCGATATGGCAAAATCAGTAGACGTGGCGTTGGCATTCTTGTTCCATATAGATTCAAAACTATGGCTTAATGCATCCATCACAGTTGTTATAGAAATATCTAAGGGTAGAGACAACGTTAAATTCCCATCCAAAATTGCCACAGTTGGGTAGAGATTCGGGTGGGAAATAGAATACTTCTTTTCCTCCTTCATATTCCATACAGTTCCCCACATGGTAACTTCACTTGCTGTGCCGTGAGTTGTGGGCAGAAAAATGGAAGGAATTGTCTGCGGATATTTTTCTTTATATTTTATTAATTCAAAAATATCTGTTTTCTCCAAACTCAGGTGTGCTATGACAACTTTTGCCAGATCCATAGCAGATCCGCCGCCAATGGCAACAACACCATCAAACAAATTTTTCTGGCAAAATTTTAATGCATTTGTACAATCCTTAAAATTTGGGTTATTGTTAACATCACTAAAAATGGATTCAGGGTCAAATTTAGATTCAAGGTGTAATCGTTTTCTATTCCCCGGGGTAGTAACAATGACCGGTGCCGAAATTTTTAATTCCTCAATATTGGTGTTTAATTCGCGCAGCCAATTTTCAGTTTTTATAATTTTTACAGGATTATGATAATTTGACATGGAAGAATCTGGTAATTACTTTTCCAGAAATCTCATAAAATTTTCTTTATTATCCACAGGTTTGATTGTCGGCCTACCCAGATTTGCTCTTGAACTTGGTTGAATTTTAATTTCAAGAAATGATGGTCCATCACCTTGCATAAAATCATTAATATTTATTTTTAATTCAATGGTTGTTTCTGCCATGAACATTCTACTGGATTCAACAGCTGCAACTATGGATGACAGATTTATATTTTTTGCGGCTGTGTCCTGACCGCCAACAGATTCATGAACTTCATTATTCATCAAAATATGACGGAAATTTTTTGGTTTCAAAGTCGCAATAGTTGTCAGGCTTCCCAGATGCATCAACATGGCACCATCACCATCAATGCAGACCACTTCCCGATGGGGTTTGGCCAAGGCAATTCCCAAGGCAATGGACGAACAATGGCCCATTGAACCCACAGTCAGAAAATCCTGCTGATGGGATTGCCCTTTCTTTTCACGAATCTCAAATATTTCACGGGATGTTTTTCCCGTAGTCGAAACCACAATGGTATCGGAATCAAGATTCTCTAAAATAATTTCTAAGGCTTCTTCCCGTACCATCCGTTGCTCGTCAACTTTTTGAATTTCCTTACCGTATTTTTCGAATGTCCCTTTTTTGATCAAGAGGACGACCGGCCTGCTTTCACTTTTTGCAATTTCAACGACATTTGAAATTTTCGCAGCAAATTGTTCATCATCTTGAGAAATTATCACATAGGGAATATCCATTGTTTCAAGGAGATCTAATTGAATTTTTCCCTGCTTTGCATGCTGTGGTTCATCTTTTACTCCCAGCTCACCCCGCCAGCCGATCATTACCAGCATAGGAATAGAATACACATCAGGGTCACAGAGGGATAATAGCGGGTTAATTGCGTTGCCCAACCCTGAATTTTGCATATACACCAAAGGTAATGACTTACTAGCTATATAATAACCCGCTGCCAAAGCAACGGCATTGCCTTCATTTACCGTAATAACATGTTTTACTCTGGGGATACGATCGTCAATGCACAAACAGAATTCTTTCAACAATGAATCGGGAACTCCTGCGTAAAATTCTACACCATGGTTGGCTAACTGATCGTAGAAATCAGTTGGTTTGATAGCCATCAATTAACCTCGGAAACCAGGGTAATAATATCTTTAATGGACATGCAGTTTTTGTCCGATGCTTCTTTGGCCCTGCTGTTTTCAAGAATAGATTGCGCTGCATCCATCATAGCCGGGTATGCCGACCGCAGTAAATGGTTGGCATAGATAATGACATTTACTCCTAAATCCTGTAATTCAGATTCAGTCACATGGGGATAGGTTGATGGCACCACAACAAGAGGAACTTTGGTTGTAAATTTTTGAAAATTTTCACAGAACTCCATGATTTCTTTGCCGTCTTTTTCCTTACTGTGAATCATAATTCCATCTGCTCCAGCAGCAATATAAGCTTCTGCTCTTTTCAGGGCGTCATTCATTCCCTTTTTTAATATTAAACTTTCAACCCGGGCAATGATCATAAAGTCTGCGGTAACCTGTGACTGCTTTCCTTCATGGATCTTTTGGGAAAAATGCTCGATCATATCCTGTTCCTGGGGAACAGTTGTGCCAAAAAGTGAATTACGTTTATCGCCAACCTTATCTTCAATAATAATGGCTGAAACACCCAATCTTTCCAGTGTTTTTACCCTGAATTTGAAATGGTCAATTCTGCCACCGGTATCGCCATCTACAATAATCGGTTTTGTTGTAACTTCTAATATTTCTTCAATGGTTGAAAACCGGGAAGAAAAATCAACCAGTTCAGTATCGGGCTTGCCTTTTGCTGTTGAATCGGTAAGACTGCTTTCCCAGATGCCATCAAATTCAATCTTTTTCCCATCTTTTTTAATGCTCGTTTTTTCTACAATCAAACCCGTTAAACCATTGTGCGCTTCCAAAATACGAACGATAGGTTTTACATCAATCAACCGTCGCAATGTTTTCATCCGTTTCCCGGGGGTGATACCCTGTGCTTTGACTGCAGTAATCAAGTCAGTTGAAGAAATTCCTTCAGTATATTTTGGTTCTATAAGTTCTCCACCCCATTCAGCCAACGTATCTATCACACGCTGCCGAACTTCTCTTTGAATTCCGGTTTTCCAATCATCACCGTGGACAACATAATCCGGTTTTAACTCTACTAAATTGGGGACATAATCCAAGGTTTTTTGAGAAACGACTTTTTCAACACCCTTTAAATTTTCGACGATCAGTTTACGTTCATCAAACGCAATCAGCGGCAAACGTTTATAGCTGGCAATGGCTTCATCTGTTAGCAAACCTATGACTACTTTACCCAGTTCGCACCCTTCAGAAATTATGTTCAAGTGCCCCCGGTGAATCAGGTCTGCCGACATGCCTATATACACTATTTTTGATTTATTTTTTTCTGTCATAATTATTTTAGTTTATTTTAGTTATTTAAAATCCTTTTTCAGCAATGGAACCATCGTGAAGTCCGGCGTTATAATTTCGCTCCGGAACTTGCCAATTTCCATAACGAAGTGAAAGATATTCTTCTGCATGATTTGGAATATTAATTGTACGTCCCTCCCATTCAATTGTACTCAATGTATCGTAAAATTTCCTGTCCACGTGCTTCAATGCATTGCTGTCTATCCAGCGGTATTTATCCTGTACAGAATAGACACAAAATAAATCCACATGAAAATTGATCTGTCTTATTTTTTCCCAGGGAGTTTTTACTTTTATCACACGCATATCTCCTGGAATCCAGGGAGATTTTATTCTCCGTCTTTTAATCAAATAATT
>CAYXUG010000061.1:0-11098 GCA_964468655.1 uncultured bacterium
TATCTATCATAAATTGGTCAAAATTCACTTTGGTCCGTTTTTTAACTAATCACCTTAATTATTAATTGAAAAGAAAGAAAGTTTTTTATTTTAGTAAAACGATTCTTTGCGTAGCTTGATAACTACCTGTTTTCAGTTTTACAAAATAAATCCCACTTGCAAAATTAGAAGCATCCCAGACTACACTGTGGAAACCGGGAACAAGTTTACCACTCACCAATGTTGCTACCAATCGACCTTTGATGTCATGAATCTGTAGAGTCGTATTGCTTTTAGTCTCTACTGAAAATTCAATTGTAGTGGTTGGATTAAAGGGGTTGGGGAAGTTTTGAAGTAAAGCAAATGATTGGGGTACATCACTTTTTTCTCTTTTTGCCGATCGCAATTCTTCAACGGGTTTTTCAAATATAATGCTGGAAGAATTATTCAAAACATACGTCTCAATAACCGAATATCCTTCGTTTGATGTTCTCCCTAAATCACTAATGACCTCAAGCACCTATTCTTCCTCTTCATCACTCAGATCATCATCCCAGGTAATTGTTAAAGGCCATGCACTGTTTCTTATTGATATAACATCTTCTTCATTTGCCAGTTTCTTGTCTTGTGTAAACCTTGTATCAAATCCTTTAGAACCTGAATTACTTTCATTTTATGACAATGAAAATATATATGGTGTATTTGATATGGAAGTGAGAAATGAAATATTGTATATATCTTGCGGATATGGAATTTGTATTTTGGATATTTCTGATATTAATTCAATTGAATTTGTAGATTCAATTCAAAGTGGATATTATACTAGGTATTCACTTGATGTCAATAGTGGATTTATATTTGAAGGTGGTGATTTAGCTGTTAACCTGTTTCAATTTGATTCCACAGCATTATCTTTACCTAACAAAACCATTCCTCATAATTTTAACTTGTATAAAAATTTCCCCAATCCATTTAACCCTAGTACTACGATTAATTATTATATAGGGTCACCTACATTTGTCGATATTGTTGTATTTGATATTTTAGGACGTGAAGTATATAAAATTATTGATAACGAGTTCAAGAATTCTGGTTTTCATAATGTAATTTGGAATGGCAAAAGCAATTCCAGTGAAGCAGTCAGTAGTGGAACATATATCATTAATTTAAAATCAAACAATCAAAATATCTCAAATTTAAAGATCATGTTGATAAAATAAATACGGAGAAAAATATTGAAATGTCCTGACTAAAGTATTCTCCCCTATTTCGGGGGAAACACAGGGGGGAATTTTATTCAATTAAAAATTCAAAATACAAATTGCAAAATTCAAATTGTTTGAAGATCGAATCCACAGGTCGAGGACTCGCCTATCGGCTGAGATTCTGTGAAAATGTAGAACACTATTTACCAATAATCCCCGCTTTTTAATAGAGAATAAAACATAAATATTTAAAACGTAAACAGCGCACAACGTCCTCCCTCACCCTGCGGGTAATTTTCCGTTTCCATTACGTTTTACCTACCTGCCCACAGGGTCATTCGGACGAGCGAAGCGTAGCAATCTCAATAGTCGGCGAAGAAAAAACGCGAGATCACCCCGTCTTCGTTCGTGAAAATCACTACGACGGGCAAGCACGTTCCGCATTCCGGCGGAACTCGTGATGACTAAGGAAAGTAACTCTTCTCCTCAGGGGAGACGGTGAGGGAGATTTTATTCAATTTTCAATTATCCATCATCAATTAAATCACAATTCCGCAATTTAAAACCCAGCGTCCAGAGCCCCGAAACCAGCCACCATTAACCAGACACTAGTTTAATGATTCCCTTTCTGCCCCAGACCGAGTTTGGTTCGTAAAACATCAAAATATTCCCTGTCGTTGAAGGTGACAAGATTTACCGTATATTCCGCTTTCCGGATGATTATTGTTGAATCGGAGGTGACCAATTCCTGTTGCTGGCCGTCAACAGTCAGTTTCATGTCCGGCGCGTCTTCTGCGAATGCAACTTTAATTTCCTGATCACCGGGCAGTACAATAGGCCTGGCGGATAACGTGTGAGGGCAAATGGGCGCCAGCGTAAATAATGATAATTTTGGCAAAACGATGGGACCTCCAGCAGAAAGATTGTATCCTGTTGATCCTGTGGGAGTAGAAATAATCAGTCCGTCTGAATTGTAGGTGGTTACATACTGGTCATTCATGTGAACAGTACAATTCACAAGCCGGAATGTATCTCCCCGTTCAACCACAAGATCATTCAACGCATGGACTGTTTTCATCATAATTCCGTTTGTGTGAATTTCACCTTTCATGACCATTCTTGGGTATAAGGTGTAATCGCCGCTGGAAACAGACTCCATCCGCTTGTACAAATCATCAAGACTCACTTCAGCAAGAAAACCAAGCCCTCCCAAATGGATTCCGAGAATGGGCGTTTCCCTGTGCGCCACAGCTCTCGCAGCGGAAAGGATTGTTCCGTCTCCGCCCATGGCAAGAAGATAATCAATTTTTTCAAAATCATCGGCTGTTTCAATGATGTCATAGTTGACATTTGATTTCTGCTCCAACTGGCTGTCAATTCTGGTGGTAAGGAATACTGTGTAATCGTTGGAATTAAACCATTTCATAACCTCCGGCAGAACCTGCCAAAACAATTCTTTTTCCGTATTTCCCCAGATACCTACTTTCATTTATTTGTCCTTTAAACCTCGATTGTTTTCAGGAAGATTTTATCTTGTCCCTAGATAATTTTCTCACCTTTTTCTCAGCATCTTCAAGCATTTTTTTGCATTTATTGGCCATCTTTACACCTTCTTCAAATAATTTTAAACTCTCCTCAAGAGAGGTGGTTTCTTCTTCGAGATTTTTCACAATTTCTTCAAGACGTAAGAATGTTTTTTCAAAATCCAATGATTTTTTGGTTGCCATATTAATCCCCGGTTTCTCCTGTATTTATTGAAATGATGTAATTTATAATCTTAAATATCCCCTTTGTTTGCTAAATCTGCAACATCGAAATTTTACTCATTTCGAAGCTGGATTCACTTTTTTGACCTCTGTTTTTACATCACCATCCGACATGATGATTTCCAGCTTATTTCCCGATTTCATGCCTTTCACACGATTCAAAATTTTCCTTTCAGGAAGTTTTAAAACGATGGAATATCCCCGTTCCAACAGTCCTTCCGGACTGGCGCTGAGGAGTCGTTGATTCACCCCGTCAAATTTTGATTGGTGCATGCTTAAATTGAACTGAATTTGATGATTCAGTCGATCGCGAATTTCCTTTAATCGTTCAGTTTTCTGTTCGACGAGAATTTGAGGATGAAGAAATCCATACCGAGATGTAAGTCCATCCAGCCGCTGCCACGCAGTTTCCATCATGAGATTCAATTTTTCCTGAATCCGATTTTCCGATTCATTCAGCACATTCATCAAGTCCGGCAAAGATGGTGACACAAGTTCCGCGGCGGCGGACGGCGTGGGCGCTCTCAGGTCAGCTACAAAATCAGCAATGGTAAAATCCGTTTCATGTCCCACAGCAGAAATAACAGGTAATATACAGTCAACTATTGCCCGTGCCACAATTTCTTCATTAAATGACCACAAATCTTCAATGGAACCGCCGCCTCTTCCGACGATCAGAACGTCTACCTCGCCTTTTTTGTCAAATTCCTGAATGGCACTAACAATATCAGCGGGCGCTTCTTTTCCTTGAACCAAAGTGGGTCTGAGTAGGATTTCCACATGAGGCGCTCTTCGCGTCAGTACATGGGTAATATCTTCGATAACAGCCCCTTTCCCGGAAGTGACCACACCTACACGAAATGGAAATTTGGGAAGTGTTTTTTTTATGTCTTCATCAAACAGACCTTCTTCACTCAGCTTTGTTTTCAGCTTTTCAAACTTAAGAAAAAGATTCCCTAATCCCGATTCTTCCATATCCCGTGCAACAATCTGATACCGCCCGTGCTGTTCGTAAACGGAAATATTCCCCGTTATCACAACACTCATTCCATCCTTTGGCGCAAACCGCAAAAACCGGTTGTTCCCCTTGAACATAACTGCCGACAGTTCAGCTCCTTCATCTTTCAGCGTGAAATACATGTGCCCGGAAGGATAGTGCTTGAAATTGGAAATTTCTCCCTCCACCTTCACCCTTGAAAACGACGATTCCAGGATGCCCTTAATGCCCGAGGTCAGCTCAGATACAGTGAGGATTTCCTGTGAAAAATCTTCTGATTCTTCATGGGGAAATTGGTCAAATAAATTATCCATCATTGTGAATTAATTTGAGTTTTTTGGGGTGGTTTTGGTTTTCCCGCCTCCACCCAAGCCGAATGCCAGAAAGAAGCTACCCTCACGGAAGCCAATTCCATACGATCTTTTGCCAGCCACCCGCTTTCTTTAAACAATATTTCGATATATCCCGTCCCATCCATGGATTGATCTCTATCTGCGATTCGCTTTTGACTTTCCATGGGAAGTTCCCTCCGTGCAAGAGAGTCTGCTTTTAACAAAACAGTGTGGAGCGGGAAAGATTCTACCACAATCCGGAATGCAACATCAACGGGGTCTTTCACCATCTGGAGATCACCTTTCGGATTAACTTTGTTTAGCAGAAATGCATCCACCATATCCGCTTCCCATCTCTTGTGGATTCCCCTATTTCCCGACAACTGCCCGTTATAATTCTCCACCACGTGAAGGGGCATGTGAATGTCGGAAACATAATGACCGAGGACTGCGGCTGTCAATTTTGCATCTTCCCATTTTTCTGCTTTAAACTGGTCTATCAATTTTTGATAAAAGGATTCTATTCTCCAGGGGGAAGTTCCCCACTGATTTATATTTTTTTCACCATACTTTTGAATCAATGCATCCAGAGTTCGGGGAATGTCAGAAAAGGGGAAAACATCATAAAGATCGGCATCAATGTAGTGTCCCCTTCCTTCATTGGGATGATTGACTTTATCCCTGCGCCACAAATCGGGATCTATTGAATGCTCTGACAGGTAATCCGAATGAAAAACAAAATAGATTCCCAGTTCATCCGACAGGAGGTGTGCTGCTTCTCTGTTGATGGTTTTATGCGCATTGAACCCCCACCCGTATAGGAGTCCAAATGAAATACAGATGACCGCCGGAAATAGAATTCGGAAAGGGAAAATCAAAATACGTTACACTAAAATTGAACTATCTCAATTTTTTCTTGTGCCGGTTATTGCGGAGGCGTTTTTTCCTTTTGTGGGTGGAAATTTTACGCTTCTTTCGCTTTTTACCACAAGGCATACAAAATCCTCTAAACTTTTAATGTTTCTCTAATGGTTTTCTTCAATGACATGGATGGCTTAAAGACAGGAACAAATCGTTCCGGCAGTTGAACTGTCTCGCCTGTTCCCGGATTTCTTGCAAGTCTCGGTTCCCGTTTTTTTATACCAAACGTACCAAAACCTCTCAATTCAACATGACCTTTTGATTTTAAAGTATTAATAATGGTTGACATAAATCCGTCAATGACAGTTTCCGTCTCCACCTTGGTTAAACCGGTGGCGGCAGATACTCTATCTACTATATTTGCTTTGGTCATGGTATCTTTCCTTTTCATACGTTTTTTATCGATTAAAGCCCGGGAAGTTAATCAACTTAATTATAAATAACCAGTTTCTGTCCGGGGTAAATAAATTGCCCTCTGCTCATACCATTCCATTTTTGAATTTTGCTTACAGTTGTACCATGACGCATGGCTATATGACCCAGCGTATCATTCTTTTTTACGGTGTATACTACCTTATTATCACCGGTATTTCCGCTGCTCGAATCAACAAAGACAATCAATTCCTGTCCGGGAAAAATAAACTGTCCGTACCGAAGTCCATTTAACTGCCTGATGCGGCGGGCAGATGTCCTGTACCGGAGAGCAATATGGCTTAGGGTATCACCTTTTCTTACCTTATAAACGCTTTTTTCCTTACCCTTATTTTCTGAAGATGCAATAATGGTAGACCTTGATACGCCAGGTACGGGTATGGTGAGTTTCTGTTCGATTCTCAAGCGATGCTTATTCCGGATTTTATTGACAGATGCAATTTCATGAATGGATACACCGTATTTCTTTGACAGGTAGGAAAGTGTTTCACCTCTTTTAACCTTGTGAATAAGAAACTGGGGTGAAAACTGCTCGTCTTCCGGCAGGGACATAAACCGCTCATTAAAAATTTCCTTTTTCCCTTTGGGAAGGTTCAGTTGATAGGGCTTGTCCACTGGTGTGGCAAATTGCCTCAATTCAGGATTGTAGTTTCTTAATTCATCAACAGAGATTCCCGAACATTGTGCCAAAACGGTGAGATCGGCTCCATCCGGGATGGTGACTTCATCCATTTCCATGGGTGAACCATTTGGTTTCTTAAAGCCGTATTCTTCCGGATTAAGGGAGATAATTGCCGCTGCCAGAAATGTGGGAACATAGTTCCGGGTTTCCTTTGGCAAGGCATGCAGCCGCCAGAAATCCCGGGTTTGGTGCAAACGGATAGCACGATTCACCCTGCCAGGCCCTGAATTGTATGCCGCCATGGCAAGGTACCAGTCATCGAATTCGATATAAAGGTCTTTCAGAAATTTCACCGCCGCCAGGGTTGATTTCTCAGGATCCCGCCTTTCATCCACCCACCAGTCGCGCTTGAGACCATATTTTTTCCCCGTTGCCAAAACAAACTGCCACATCCCCGCTGCATGAGCCCGGGAATATGCTTTAGGATTCATTCCGCTCTCTACCATGGCAAGATAAATTAATTCAACCGGCAGATCATTCTTTTTCATAATATCTATTATCTGTACCTCATATTTTGGTAACCGGGAAATCCAGAGATTGAAACTCTTTTTTCCTTTTGTCTGAAAAAATTTAATTGCCTGTTCCACCCGATTATTTATAACCAGTGGAATATGCCCTTCCCTGTCATCAATCACCTGGTATTTTGACCCGTTGATTTCAAATTCCAGCGGTTCAAAATATACAAGCAGTTGTTCCTTTAAACTCTGGACAGCAAGAGGAGTCTCCAGTGAATTTATTGTTGTGAAAAAGTTGTCGTAGGCATACATAAGAGTGTTTTCAAAACGATGGAATTCCTCATGATCCTCCTCGGACATTTCACCCAATTGTTCTGCTTCAGTAAGGAGGTCCACTATTTTATCAATGAGATAAACCACCTCAAGGGTATCACCATGGCGGTCTGCCACCAGTGCTTCAGAAAAACAGGTTTTGGCATCCTCCAATAGAAGGGGAAAGCGGTTTACAGATTGATTGACAAAATTGGCAGGCGGTGGTTCCATTTCCTGCATTTGATTAACTTCTTCTTTCACCTGCACAGGTAATGCTGATTCTACTGTTGCTTCAGTTTGGACTGTATCTTCAATCGTTGGTTCACTTAACAGGAGAAACGTACTGTCTCGCGTACCAGCAGACACGCTGTCCTGAGATGTTTGAATCGCTCCCCCAACCAACACGGAACAGAGCAGGATTACACGCAAGGTATTTATCATTGTACGGTTCACCATAAAAATAGTGGGGAATTTACAAGAAACTGTTTTGTTTATTCAAGGAGAAATGGAGTGCTGGAAAATTGTATGGTATAAAACCTAAACCGTAAATCGTAAAACGTGCACTCGCAGAGTCCTGCGGACAGCATCTCAGCCGGTAGGTGAGTCTATGACCTGCGGATAATGCGTAAAGCGTCCAACGTCTAACGGTACAAATGACCCGTCTACACCACCTAACGGTGGATACGCCGGATAAACCTGCTACCAATCACCAGTTTTTTATTTTCTGAATAATCGCCTGCGTACTGCAGTCAGCTACAAGTGGAATCCTTACCACGTTTCCGCCATTTGCTGAAACTTCCTCCGCACCAACAATATATTCAAGGGGATAATCTTCTCCCTTCACCAGCACATGAGGATGAATTTGTTTAATAAGTTCAAGTGGTGTTTCTTCATGAAAAATGACGACACAATCAACCGGTTTCATAGAATCCAGAATGGCGGCACGGTCATTTTCAGATTGAATAGGGCGGCTGTCTCCTTTCAACTTCTTAACAGATGAATCACTATTAAGTCCTACCATTAAAATATCTCCTTCTGCTTTTGCTTTCTGAAGAAGTTCAAGGTGACCAGCATGAATGAGGTCAAAACAGCCATTAGTAAATACAACCGATTTGTTCATCTTCTTCTGATCCCTGGAAAATGCTTCAGCTTCTATCAATGTAATGACGGACATATTACCGCCTTAATGGACAAACTGTACAGAGACCTTGTGAGCAGTACTGGTGCTGCAGAATCAAGAGGCCCTGTTGGATAGAAAAATGGGTCAAACTCTTTTTAGAGATGTACGGAGCGAACTTCCGGGAGATTTTGCCATAGGTATAACCCAGTGTCAGGGATTGCCATGCTGAAAACCGGCATGTTGATAGGTCGCAATTATTTAGAATGTGCCACGCTTCCTGAATAGGAAGAACTGTATTTCCGAGCCACTCCACCATCCAACCCTGTCCCACGGGTACATCTTCAAATAGTTTTTCTATTTGACTGATTAAAACCGGTTTATCATCTTTCCACGGATTCCATCCTTTTTTCATAAGTTGAACTACTTTGACAGCCCCTTCAAGCCGCTTTTCAGGATAAGCGGCGGGGCGGATCCCTTTCCGTTTCCACTCTTTAGGAGAAACAACTTCTTTTAACCCGAATTGCTTCTTTATCCTCCCCCAAACAGATTGCAACTCCAATATCTTTTTTCCCTTTTCCTTATTCCCCCTGCTGCCCTGACTTATGTTGGGTGGGTAACCTAATCCTTGTTTATTATTGCTTGTTTCTGCTTTCCTATTTCCAAACAATCCTCCTGCCCCCTTCAATACTGCTTCAATCTCCATTTCACTTGTCAACTTACTCAAAAACCGGAAAGAAATATTTTCCCCAATTCTCCTGTAAAATTTACGGTTTCCCTTCAACCCCAAAGATTCCAATGTTAACCGGTAAAAAATATTTTCAGTATTGGGTGCTGTCCGTATTACCTCTTTCATGGAATTAACTTTTTCTATCCACCGTGCAGAAATAAAAGGCATTAACTGCATGTTAACTCTTTCATCAGAGAGTGGTTTTTTCAACCTGCAGAGGACATTATTATTTCTCAGAAGCTCTTCAATTGGTACAATAACACAAGGTACGGGAATCCCATCTTTTCGGGTGGCTCTGGAGTTATTTGGATAACAGACAATATGCAGAACAACATTGTTAAACCGTTCATTCAAGTGATGTCTGTGCAGTGTCCAGTCTTTTTCATAAAGGTGGAATTCCACATCGCCCTTAAAAAATTCAGATTTGTAAAATAGCACAGCACCTTCAACGTCTGGACCGTCGTAAGGATTCAAACATCCACCCTCTGCTATTATAAAGTCTTTCCCATCCATACTTTTTAAAACGGACCCGGGAATCTGATAATTCCACCACTCGGCAAGCATGGCTTCATTGATCGGTTTTAGGTTATTGCTGTCTGAAATGGAGTAATTAAACGGAATATTCTGTAAAGAACATCTCATGCCGGCTCCGGAATATTATCCATCTTTTTCTCTTCTTCCCATAATTCTTTCAATTTAATCACATTCTGCTGTACGTAATTTGCGAAATCAGCAGGGTCTTTATCAACCCATTCTTCAGGATTGATGGGTTTACCTATTTTGAATTCCACTGATCCGGGTTGCACTTTCAACGCATGTTTCAGCACAATTTCCCGTGTCCCGCATACTGCAACAGGAACCACAGCCATGTTTAATTGGATTGCCAAAAAAATTCCTCCCTTTTTAAAAGTACGAATTTCACCATCCAAACTTCTGGCACCTTCTGGAAAAATTAACAATGATCTGGGCGTTTTTTGAAAAGAACGCATCATCTCTCGAAGTGATTTTGCCGATTTTTCCCGGTTTTTCCTATCCACAAAAATATGTCTGGATGCTACCATTGCCCATCCCAAAAAGGGAATTTTTCTCAATTCTATTTTCGCTAGGGTTACGGTGTAAAACGGAAGGGAACTGAATATAAGGGGAATATCAAATGCGCTTTCATGATTGGAGGCAAAAAAGTAATGGTTTGACTTATCAAGGTTTTCCAGTCCTTTTACCCGGTAAGTGACACCACTTAATTTTAATAAAATAACAGACCAGAATTTTGCAGATGTTTTGAATACATATCCCTTGAGATCAAAGGGGCTAAAAATCATTATAATCACCCCAAACACTATTGTCAAGATAACGAGGTTAATCCAAACAATAATGTTTCTTGCCATTGGTTTTTTTATTTTTGCAACACTATTAAATTTTATCAGTACGTACTTCGATATTTCCGAAGGATCCTCTGGACGTTCGAAATTCGATATTGGTAATTCTATGGTTCTATTTCAAAACTCCAAACCCAGTATAGGGTACAAGAATTTCCGGAATCTGTATGGTTCCTTCATCAGTCTGGTACGTTTCCAGAAGAGCAACCATAAGCCGTGCAGTGGCCACGCCAGAACCGTTCAGTGTATGAATAAAATCCAATTTTCCTTCCGAATTCCGATAGCGGATATTTGCCCGCCTTGCCTGAAATGCTTCAAAGTTGCTGCAACTGGAAACTTCCAGCCACCGCTTTTCCCCGGGTGCCCAGATTTCCAGATCGTAACACTTTGCAGCGGCAAAACTTAAATCACCTGTGCAGAGAGACACAACTCTGTATTTAATCCCTAATGCCTGCAAGACTGCTTCGGCTTCTGATGTTAAACTTTCCAATTCATCATAAGATGTGGACGGTTCCACGAACTTCACCAGTTCAACTTTATTAAATTGATGTACACGAAGCAGTCCCCTTGTCTCTTTACCGTATGATCCTGCTTCCCTCCGGAAACAGGGTGAAAAAGCGACGTATTTTATGGGAAGATTTTCGTGCTTTATATTTTCATCCCTGTGAACATTGGTTACAGGCACTTCCGCAGTAGGAATGAGATACAGTTCATCTTTTTCCACATAATACATATCTTCAGCAAATTTAGGAAGCTGCCCCGTGGAAGTGGGTGATGCATCATTCGTCATAAAA
>CAYXUG010000062.1:0-11072 GCA_964468655.1 uncultured bacterium
ATCTATCATAAATTGGTCAAAATTCACTTTGGTCCGTTTTTTAACTAATCACCAAATACTAAAACAATTGAGGGAATAAGATGGGAACATACGTAATGGCCAAAACGCCAATTAACATGATGACGAAAAAGGGCAGCGTTGATTTATATACTTCAGGCATTGATTTATTAAACCGGTAAGCTGAGAGGAACAGATTCATTCCTACCGGAGGAGTTAAATATCCCAATTCTAAATTTGCTATAAATATAATGGCAAGATGTACAGGATCAATTCCAAAATGCGCTGCTACACCCTTAATTAAGGGAACAACAACAATAATGGCTGAAAAGATATCCATCAAACACCCCACGATAAGCAGGAATACATTAAGAATTAACAGAAAAACAAATTTATTTTGAATATTTTCAGACACCCAATTCATCACCAACATAGGGACCTGAGCATCTACGAGAAAACTTGTAAGTCCCATGGCGACACCCAGTATAATCAATACGCCCCCTACTAAGGTTGCACAATCAATAACAATTCTTGGAATGTCGTTTAATTCGAGGTCCTTGTAAACAAAAGATTCAATAATGAGGACATAGATCAGTGTGAATGCTGCAACTTCTACCAACGTTGCAAATCCCCCAAATATCCCCACCAGAACAATCGCGGGTAAAGCAAGTTCCCATTTTGCTTTCCAAGCGGCAGATAATGCTTTTTTCAGTTGAAATTTCTGGGGTTTTACCTTTGATATAATTCCTTGTCTGATACCCCATAATGCAACGACCAAAACAAGGAACAAGCCGGGAATAAACCCAACCAGAAATATTTTATTTATGGGAACACCTGCAGTTACCCCATAAATAATAACAGGTAAACTGGGCGGAAATAACAATCCCAACGAGCCGGAAACTGTGATAAGTCCGATAGCAAATGGCAGGGGATATTTTTCTTCCAGCAACATGGGTAAAAGCAATCCGCCTAAAGCTAAAATTGTGACCCCGGAACCACCAGTGATAGCGGTGAAAAAACCACAGATTAAAGCAACAATTACGGGAGTTCCCCCTGGGAGCCATGAAACCCATGACTTAAATACATTGATGAGTCGTTTTGAAGCACCCCCTTCAGCTAAAAGATATCCAGTGAGCGTGAACAGCGGAATTGTGGGTAGTGTCGGTGAAACAACAATCCTGTAAGTTTCAGCAGGAATTGCAGCAATAGGAACATCATTGAACCAGAATAAAAGTACAGCCATCCCCCCGAGCCCTACAAAAATAGGCGATCCTAGAACAAGTGCACCCACAAGAGAAGAAATCCCAAACGCTACAATGAGGGGTGTTTTAAGCGTTTCTCCCAATCCAATGGCACCCACCAAAACAACTGCTGACAGTAACAAAGCACGCATCAATGTATTCCGGCTGCTATTTAGGAATATTTGAATACCAATGATGAAAAAACCAATTGGCATAATGGATTGCACCACCCACACAGGAACTCCGGGAAGAACGTCCCTGGGAGAAGCCATTTCCGCCTTCACCAGTTGAAAACTTGCCCATGTAAGAAATAGGCAGACTCCTATGGCTACACTGCGTGAAAACCAGATTAATAAAGTGTCTTCTTCATCCCTGTTTTTTTGAATTGGCCCCGTTAGTGACAGCAGTTTATTTTCTCTTGCCGCGAGGATTGCACCCAAAAACATGATCCATAGGGTCAAATGTTGAACAATTACAGATGAACCGGGAATACCTGGTTGTTTGATGAGGCGTGCAAAAATTTCAATACACGGTAAGGCAGCCATTGCCAAAAATGCGGTAAGGGACAATACATCCTCACCCCACTTTACACGACTGATGATTGGTAAGGAAATCTTTTCTTTAAGATCCACTGATTGTTTTAGCGATTTGGATAAGTGTTAATTTTGATGGAGTCCAATTCAGCTTTGAATTCAAGGGCTTTATCGAAAATTTCTTCCGGTACGTATGAACCGCGTATTTTGGGATAAAATGTTTTGGTCACATCCAGCCATTCCTGTTTTTCTTCTGGTGAAAGTCTGGTAACTGTCAAACCATGTTCTTTCATCACATTTATGGCTGCTTCATCTTGTTTAATGAGACCCATTATTTTTTTCTCAAAATCTGCAACAACTTCCATCATTGGGGCATGGTATTCCTTTGGAATTTCATCCCACTTTTTATTACTGATAATCAATGCGCCAATTAATGGACCCCATTTAAAATCGAGCATGTAGGGCGCAAGGGCAAACCACTGAAAAGATAAAGCTGCGAGAGGTGTTGTTGAAAAAGCATCAATCAATCCGGTTTGTAAAGACGGCATAATATCTATTGCAGACAGCGGAACAGGGTGATACCCTGCTTTTTTATATAATTCCAGTGAATAATAATCTCCTGACCAAACGAACAGGCTCAATTTTTTCATATCTTCCGGAGTTACAATAGGTTCTTTTGTAAACCAATAAACCCACCCGACATCCGCCCACGATAAAAATTGAAATCCCCTATCTTCTATCTCCGGGATTAGAAATGGTTCTAATTTGTTTCTGATATAAGAAAGATCCTTAAAATTCTCAACCAATGCAGGAATGTAAAATACATTCATTTTTTTGCTGATTTCTGTCAATCCTTCAATGGTAGCTGCAGCTGCATGCAACTGGCCAATTCTAATTTTCCTAATAACGTCTCTTTCATCACCAGCCACTCCACCGGGATATATACGAAGCTTCACTTTTCCATCAGTTACGACTTTCCATTCCTGCCCCATTTCCAGAAGAAGCCCGTGCCACGGTGAACCTTCCGGCGCAAGTGTCGCCATTTTGATTGTAATTCCTTTTCCATATAGAGTAAAATGGGAAGATAATATAAATAGTCCAATTAACAATTTATTTTTCATCATAAATCTCTCAAAAAAACAAATCATCTATTTTTTCTTTCAGCCATTCCGCTCTTTCCTGTGCCAGCGCGTTAGACAGTTTAAATTCCGGTTTTTCCTCCAAATCAATAGAAAGCGCGAGATTTAATTTCTCAAGAAATGTCTTTTTGTCCTGATTCGATACGCAGACAGATTCGGCATAGGCAACATAGACAGAACCCCTTTTTCCATCGGATAACTCCACTGCCTTTTCATAATGATGCAACGCTGTCATCCGGTCTTCTTCACTGAGAATGGGTTGATTTATCATGAACGAAAATTTGAGTTCATGCAGAGCGCCACTATCGTATGCAGCGTTCCATTTAAGACCGGAATCAATTATTTCTCCAATAATAGGAAGATTTACAATTTCTTCCTGCTGGTCCTTTGAAATGGAAATTAATGCACCCCACGATGCCGCAAGCCAATAAAGGGTGGAAACATCTTCCATGTTTGTTCTGATCAAAGCAAGTCCCGGATTTTGTTCAATCTGATTCATAAATCCGGGATATTTTATTTCCAATCCTTCGAGTGCAGATTGTTTTGCCCTGTTTAAAAAGTTTCTCGCCCGAAACCGCAATCGTGATGCCTCATAAATATCCTCATCTCTCATTTTTTCCGCATCCCTGTAGATAAAGCCATATCCGTACAAAGTATAAATTTGAGCCGCAGATAGAAGTAAATCAGGACTTTCCGGTGATTGATTGACCATAAGCTCGAGCATCTTCATAGTAAAGGGCAATGATTCTTTAACCAGTTGTAAATCACTTTCCTCAAGAAATATTTTATCGAATCCTTCTATTGAATTGAAAACTGAATTGACAACCATTTTTCTTACCGAACATCCCTGCAAAATAAATAACAATAGAATAATCTGAATTAATTTAGGAGGTGTTCGGTGTAAAATTGAAAAGTGTTTTTTATAGCGTATATTCATAGTCGACATTGCTATAATGTATGAGAGAAATTCGGTGTGGAAAAATAGAAAAATTAGTTTCTTAAATATTCATAGAGAGGAAACTGATTACATAATTCAGTAACCTGACTTCTTGTAGTTTTAAGTACATTTTCGTCTTCATCATTTTCAATCACTTGACTAATCAATTCTCCGATAATTTCCATTTCGTTTTCACTCATCCCTCGTGTTGTCATAGCAGGCGTCCCAACCCTTAAACCGCTCGTTATCATGGGACTTCTTTCATCAAAAGGTACCATATTTTTATTGGTCGTGATACCGGCTTCTTCCAACAATCTTTCCGCCTTTTTCCCTGAAATATTTTTATTTCTGAGATCAATTAAAATGACATGAGTATCCGTTCCGTTGGTTACAAGTTGAAAATCTCTTTCAATGAGGGATTCAGCAAGTTTTTTTGCATTTTTCACAATTTTTTTACAGTAGGATTTAAATTCAGGTTTAAGTGCTTCGCCGAATGCAACCGCTTTTGCGGCAATTATGTGCATGAGTGGACCTCCCTGTATTCCCGGCATGACATTGGAATCAATGAGTTCAGAAATCATTTTGGTTCTTCCTGACTTAACGGCAATCTCTCCCCAACTGTTTTCTCTATCCTTCCCCATGAGGATCAAACCTCCCCGAGGACCTCTCAGTGTTTTATGTGTTGTTGAAGTGACCACATCACAAAATGACATGGGACTGGGATGTAACCCCGAAGCTACAAGTCCTGCCGGGTGTGCAATGTCCGCCATGAGAAAAGCACCAACTTCAACTGCAATCTCTTTGAATTGTTCAAATTCAATGAAACGCGGATATGCACTTCCGCCGCAAATTATGAGTTTGGGTTTGACTTCCTTTGCTGTTTTGAATAATTCATCAAAGTTCACTCTTCCTGAATTTCTATCAACCTGGTACGATACTACATTAAATAATTTCCCCGAAAAATTCACCTTGCTGCCATGGGTCAAATGCCCGCCATGGGAAAGATCCAGTCCCATGATGGTGTCCCCCGGGTTCAATAATGTAAAATAGACAGCCATGTTTGCCTGAGAGCCGGAATGTGGTTGTACATTGGCATATTCAGCGTTAAACAGTTTTTTCACCCTGTCCCTGGCAAGATTTTCTGCCACATCCACCCATTCACAACCTCCGTAATACCGCTTCCCGGGATACCCTTCCGCATATTTATTTGTCATTACTCCACCGGCAGCTTCCAGCACTGCTCGACTGACAAAATTTTCTGATGCAATCAGTTCAAGTGTATTATGCTCGCGGTCGCACTCTTTTTGAACCGCGTTGTAGAGTTCATTATCAACTGACTTCAGAACTGAACTATCCCCAAACAAAACTATGCAGGATAAATAAAAATTTTGGAGTATTTAAATTGATCCATTTTAATAAAAATAATAGTATCTAATCCCAGTCTGATTCTGCCTGCAATGATTCTGTCACTATTTCGTAACAGGGACCACTAGCCAATAATTTTCTTCCCGTTTTCTTTTCCGGATTCAGCATAAACCAATCACTTTTCGAAAACAGAACCTCGTTTTCTTCCAGCCATTTTTGATCACGTCTATACCGGTTATAATTTTTCTCTTCACTTAATTTGAAATATTTATATGCAAGGGAAGCAATCACTTTATCATCCGCAGATGGATAGTCACTTCTGCATTCTTTAAACAGATTATAGTAAACGTAACCTTTGCAGCCGAAAGTTTCTCCATTATCAGGTGCAATCCTGATTGCTTTATCAGCCCATTCTAATGCATCATTAAACTTTGATTCCTCAACTTTCACTTTTGCTATTTTGACGGCTGTTTTAAAATCACGCTTGTCAAATTCATAAAGTTGCTCATATGAATCTGCACATTTATCAAGCTGATCTGTTTTGTAATACACATTGGCCAGTTTAATCAAAACAAGTTTCATTGAAACAGTCTTATGGGATGGATTTGAACTGAGCAATCTGTTTAAAATAGTGATTGCCTCATCATATTGTTCGATTGCAGTCAATTGATCCACCAAATCAATTCCAAAGGATAGATTCTCTGAATTACTTTCAAACCGCTGCCTGTAAATATCCAGTGGATCTCTACCTGTTTTTTCAAACACATTGGCGAGATCCCCTTGCGCATCTTTATTATTGGGCTCTAGAACCAGAATTTTTTGAAGAATATAAATTTGGTCTTCGTATCGTTCCATTTCACTGTACAATCCTGCTAATCGTTTCAAAATCTTAACATCATCAGTCACCATATCCATTAATCGTTCATATTCCAGAAGTTCCTTGTTCTTGTCTCCTAAACGGTTATAGGCATAAGCCAGACGCTTGCGCAGTTCAATACTTTCAGGGAGCCGTTTTAGTCCCTGCAAAATGGCATATTCTGAACTGTCAAATTTTCCGAGGTACTCGTAGGCAACTGCCCAGTATTGAAATACATCTTCTTCATTTCCTTTGTCACACCCGAGATTCACCAATTGTTTATAAACAAGTACAGTAGATTCCCAATCCTTATTTTTATAATACTCCGCCGAGCTACTGAGAAGCCGGGGACATTTTATAGTTCTTAGTGAATCGAGCCGAGCTGCCTCAGCTTCGGCAGAATCGTCATCAGAAGAATCATCGGGAGGTATACAGCCAGAGACGATTAATAAAAAACAACCTATAGAACACAAAACGATAATCCTTATTAAATTTTTAAAATCCATTACTGTTACTATCTACTTTTCTTTTTCATAAGCCATAAATCGCCTAAGGTAATTCCTACTGAAAGAGTCTGGTTGATTTCAGATTCGGTGGAAAGGAAACCATCTTTGATGGAATACTTGTATCCAACATCAATCTGGTTTTCCGCTACGCCGAACGGAATTCCGAAACCTGCACTTAAACCTTTTTCAATCAGGGGCGAATCAGGGCGGAAAATATAGTATTGACGATAAAATGTTCCAATGCGATAGTTGAGTTTTTTAAATAAATTTCTCGATTTTCGTTCCCATGTTAAAATCAAACCACTGCTTATTCGATATTCATTCCCTACATCAACAGAGTCTATTCTACTCATTAAATTAATGGATTCATCCTTCATAAACATTCTGATAACGCTTTCGCCGTAAAACAGAACATTGGGATTGATCTTATACGTAAATCCTGCTGAAAGTGTAGAAGGATAGGAAAATTGATTATGGACAATGACTTCTTCCTGTGTTCCTTTTATGGCTGAATTCCAGAAGGGATGATATCTTGTTTCTGTAATCTTCTGATTGCCAATTGGGATTTGATATGACATGAAAAAGGACAGACCAAATTTTTGCAACAGTTGATTAGAAGTCCAATTCAAAGTAAAGAGAGTCCCTTTGAACTGAAACAATCTTTCATAGACAATTAAACCAAAAAATTCAGCTTCTGTTTTTTCATCCACAATTCCGTAAAGAAAATCCAACTGAAAACTAACGTTATTGGTTTGATTCAATTTCCATGCAAATGCGGTAAACAGGGAGTTCAAACCCCCTTTCCCTGAGACAGTTTTTGGGACTTCTAATGTATCTATTTCATAAACAATATTTCCCAATGTGTCATTATCAACAGAGGTTGTATCATAAAATGTTGTTGTTGAATCATCTGATAATATGAAATTTTTTCGAGTTAAAGGTTTTATTCCCAATCCCCACGCAAACTTCTCAGCAATGGGAACTGACAAGACAGTTTGAGTTGAACCCCCAAATCCATTTTTAATTCCGGTCTTATGGTAGGTTAGTTCTCCCCCGCTATAATAAATGGACAAACGGGTGAATTTTGAAGCGGGCCAGGTAGTGGGATTATTAGGAGAATAAAATAAATTTCCATCCGTGATTAAGCCCGATGAAGCGAGTCCGGTACCTGCGCCGTCTGAACCATCAAAAAAAGAACCATAACTGACAGCATTGTAGGGTGTTTGCGCCGTCAGAAACCCGAGAAATAAAATGATTAATAGTGTTGAATATTTAGGGTGTTTCATACAAAATTTCAATTTTGGGAGCAAGTGATTCCGCTTCGTCCTTATCTTTATAAAAGGAAGCGTATTCGAAAAAGGAAGATGAATTGCTTGCTACGAGTTTAAGGTAAAGTTTGTCAAATACGTCCAATTCCATATTTTGAAGCAAATCTTTTATCCCTATTTTCACTGTATTATTGTCTATACTTCCATTAGCGGAGGAACCAAAAGCATATTGCTCATAGTTATCTTCGGTCAAAATTTCAGGCCAATTGTTATTCAGATTGGAAATTGAATCTGTTAGAGTTGAGTCCACAGCATACACTTTAAATTCAATGTCTGAATTATCCTGCAAATAACTCAGTGCAGAATCTACGGTCAAATAAAGATCACCCTTGATGATGAGAGTATGAGGAGGGATATTGAGACTCTCAAAATCAAAAATCATAAGTGACTTCATTCCTGCCGCAGACCCGGCGTAAATACGGGAGGAATCTATGGTTTCAAGTGACGGCGGGTAAACAATTGACACATCAGACAGGAATCCAACCTGTATGGTATGGAGTTGCGGATAAACATCGGGTTTGGGTGTAATAACGTCATTCTCAACGACCTCCCCTGTTTTGTAAACGATGGTGAATGATGGTCTGTTTACAGAACTTTCACTGGAATAAAAAGCAAGCATTGAATTCATTTCAGTTTCCGGCTTAATAATGAACAGCGGATCCACAGCAACCGAATCTGTGTCAGCCCATGTTTCAATCAGACCAAACTGATTCGGCATTAAATGAAAACGATAATTGGTGGAATAGCGTACAGAAGAGGTTGAGTCCAACTGCTGTGTTATCATCACTGCCTCAGAAACCAAAGCTATGTTAGATTCAGAAAGCCAATCGATATTGGTAAAATTAGATTCCGACTCTGAATAATTTGAATCCATTTCAACAATTCCCAACTCAAGTATATGGGCATATTCATAATCGGAAGACTTGGAGGTGTCAACAGTAAAATCAAAATAGGCACTCTCAATCACCCATGATGAGTCAAGAATTGCGCTTAGATTCGGTATTGAGAATAGTATCTCGGGGACATCAAAATCTCCGTCCTTTCCTAAATACAACGCCCTCATGCTTCCCACGGGTGTTTCATCACCTCCAAAAAACTCGCCTGAAGTTGGGGGAATCTGGTACACTCTCGATTGAATATCGGCAGTTTCGGCAGTCCCATTCTTAAGAAATGAGTCTGTTAAATCAACACCAAAGGGCTGCTCTTCATTACATGAAAAAAGAGTGCATACACCTATTAGAATGGTCCTTTTATAAAATATGGAAAATCTCATCAAATAGTCAGGTTGTGAAGGTGTAATACGATATATTAGGAAAAATGATCCTGAAGAATTTTTTCAATCTCATCTCCCGCATCGCTCCAAGCGCCATTATTTTCAGGGTCGATAATTTTCAATGAGCGAATTTTTTTCTTCATTTTACCGTCGCTACCCTTTTTCCCTAAAAGTTTTGGGAGTTCTTCGGATATTTTTTTGCTATCGGAATCAACTGTTATAATCAAATCAGCAAAATGGCAGGCAATTTCAGTAGCGTTAATTGTTTCTGAATCAAATCCACCGGGAAGTTTTATGCCCAGTTTATCAAATATGTCCCTTGAAAATATTGAGTAATCATCAAGGTTATGAACGATTTGAACTGTTTTTATATTGGAATAAAATTTCTGATCCTTAAACAACTGTTCATACACCATAGGCACAAGGGCAGACTGCCAATCGTTGCACAGAATAATATCCGGCTTCCAGAATAAGTGTTCGAGCATGGCTATGGCAGTTTTTGAAAAGAACCCAAACCTGTGATCGTTATCGGAAAATGGGCGTCCATTCTTTGCTTTGTACAAAAGGGGATTTAAGGGCTGAAACCAATCATCATGCTCCATAAAGTAAACCTGTACTCGAGTTTTTGGTATAAATGCAGATTTTGCTGAAACCAGAATTGTTTCATCTCCAAAATCACATTCAATTTCCCTAAGTCGAATCACTTCTCTTAATATGTATTTTCTTTCGCTGATGAAACCGTATTTTGGCGCCGTAATTCTGATGTCGTGGCTTTGCTCCTGAAGTCGAAATGGAATATGTTTTGAAAATTGAGCAAGAGCACCTGTTTCTGCAAAAGGCGTAATTTCAGAGGTTAAAAAATAGATTTTCATTGGCATTGGTTAAGTCCCCTTATTTTTGGAGGGATTGAAAAAAAATTACAGTTGATTTAAATATTGGTTTGCTTTTTGGTAATATTCACTTCCGGGATAATAATCTAACAATTTTTTGAATTCTTCTTTTGCTCTTCTGTCATCCCCCATATTCTTGTAACAAATACCCAGTTTCAACTGGGCATCATCCCACTTATCCGAATCGGTAAATTCAAATACTTTCTGAAATTCAAGAAGAGCCCGTTTATAGTTTTTAAGCGAATAGTAGCTTTCACCCAACCAGTATTGACAATTATCAGCAAGAGGATAATCAGGACTATTGATGGCCAGGTCTGAGAAATTTTCAATGGCATCCTGATATTTCCCATCTTGATACAGACCCAGTGCACGTATATATCTCCGTTTGAATTCTTCAGTTGATAAATGTGCCTGGTCAATTACTGTTTTATCCGTTCTTAAATCATACTGCTCGTTAAAACTTCTAGTAAGTGTTACAATCTTATTTTCGATCATGATCAGTTGTGCAAGTATTTCAAAATTGGTGCTGTCACTGTATGACGCTTTATCTTCCAATATTTTTATTTTATTCTGAATGGTATTAATTCTATTGATAATCATAATGGTGGCACTGTCAGATTGAGATTTCGATTGCAGGACAGACTGCAGGGCATTTTCTACATCAGGAATTAAAATTTGCATTATCTGATTCAGCCGCTTCTCAAGATTATCCACCCGGTTCTCCATTTCTTCCACAGAAGTTCCACCTCTGGATCTGTCTTGAGAAAATGGTCCAATACTATTGGCTGCAGTAACGGGATTTGCAAAAACGGTACACCACCCTGCTATGAGGAAATACCGGAGAAACAAAGAATGGATAGAAGCTTTCACCAATTTATTTAAATTTAATGTACTATAAATCAAGCGGGAAATTACGGTTTATTCGTTTCTAATTCAACAATTATCATCACTGTTTTTGACACTTGGATAGACATGGTTTACACATTGGTAATTTAAGTTAACTTTTT
>CAYXUG010000063.1:0-10908 GCA_964468655.1 uncultured bacterium
CGGAGGAGGGACTCGAACCCCCGACCTGGTGGTTAACAGCCACTCGCTCTACCAGCTGAGCTACTCCGGATCGATTTGTTAAATCTTTCAAAAATCTGCGAAGTTGGAAACTGCCTGTCCGTCGCAATGGAATAAAGACGGAAGCTACTCCGGATATTTCTTTTATATCATATTCAAACTCACAACAAAGTGGTTAATCCGCCGGCTGGCGGACTCTACCAACTGCCTGGCCATCGTAATGTAATGTAGACGGGAGCTACTCCGGAATTCTTCTGAAAAAGCGGCGAAAATTTAGTTGAGAAAAAAAAGCCTTCAAACCACTTATTACATTTCTTTTTCTGCCACAAGCAATTTCCCCTTTACAAATAATCCATGCTGAGCTTGATTTGACGTTAAATAAATCATTCCATTTTCATCATGTGGCTCACCACAAACCGAATGGATGGATTTCAGTCCACCCAACCATTTTCGTATATCAGAAACATAAACCAGATCACCCACTTCAGCGCTCATTTTTTCCATATCAATTGCTGAAAATCTTACAATTGAATCATCGACATCAATCAGTTTCCATTTGACTTCCACCTTTTCACCTTCAATGTCATTAGGTTCACCACCTTTGAAATATTTTCTGGCATCATTAATTGATGCTGCAATTAATCCTCTAGTATGTTTTTCCTCATCATACCGGACAAAATAAGTAACAGTCAAGGGCACAAAAATAACAACACCAATCGAAGAAGCAACTTGAAGAGAATATCCAGAAATATTGAAAAGAACCAGCCCAAACAGCACAATAGCTAATGCAGTCATGCCATTCATTATGGATTTTCCATTTGGATTACTGCGAATCTTTGAAATCAAATTAACCTGCCAGCGGGTTGTTAAGGCGGCAAAAACCGCAACGACTGAACATACCAGCGTATTGTACAACGCACGGATGTAAGAATACGGATGCTCAGGATTCATTACAATCCCATGGTCAAATGGGGCGATCAGGATTCCGGGGTATCTTGCCCCAAGAATCATGAGTACCACACCTCCAACGAAAGCTGTGATTACACCAGCAGGTGTAAAACGTTTCCAAAACACACCAAGGAAAATTCCCACAACCAGAGGCGGAGTCAGCGTCGAATGAAAATATCCGTGGGCTTCGTAAACCGTTGGAAAATTTTTGAAAGCAAGCACTGCCAAAACTCCCAGAATTGTGACTCCAATTGATGCATACCGTGCGGCGCCCAGTTCTTTACGTTCTTTTTCACTTTCCGTTTGAACTGTCGTTCTTAAAAACTTTTGCACTGGTCGGTACACATCATTGATAAAAATCGCAGCCGTAGCATTAATAAGCGTGTCAACCGTACTCATAAGCGCAGCTGTCAATGCAGCCATGATGAACCCAAACATCCCGGGACTGGCAATGATATTTGCCACAACAACAAAAATTTGATCGGGAGAAACAGCTGGGCTTACTACATCGGGATTCACAACGGAAATTGCTTTTCCTATCCAGCCGGCATTCCCCACCACAATCGCCGAAATGGGAAGGACAAACAAAATATTAATCGCGGCAGCTTTACGTCCTTCATTGACGTTTTTACACGCCATAAAACGCATAATGAGTCCCTGATTCATAAACAGGAATCCTATGGAACCAGCAATGGCATCCTGCCAGAATATTCCTACAAAATTAAAATTCGCCGGCTTGTTAAAATCTGCCAGCGGAAGTTTCCACTCCATGGGAAGCAGATTCCAAAATATGTCGAATCCACCCAAATAGGTTATCCCGAAAAAGAAAAGCAGCAAACCGGCAAACAGAAGGATAAATCCCTGTAACAGGTCGGTGAAAATTACGGCAGTCTGACCACCAAAAGTGATATAGATGCCCGTGATAACGGCAATGACAATAATAGCGCCCATTAGAGTAATTGGGAACATTGTTCCAAAAAGTGTGAAATATTCCGGGAGCATAGGAATGACCGCCTTACCAAGTGTAAGGAATCCGATGCCGATGTATCCGATCATGTACAGAAGCAATAGGATAGTCGCGAGGAACCGTGCCGATGGACTGAATCGCTTTTCGAAGTATTCTGGGATGGATCGAACCTTGGAGTATACAATGATCGGAAGCCAGCCAAACATGAAAAATGCAATGAAAAACCAGTCGTTCAGATAGGTCATTGAAGAAGATATTCCGTGCTCAAATCCTTTGGCAGAATATTTCACAAAACTGTGACTACCCACACCAGTTGCTACTATGGACATGGTAATCAGCCACCATGAAAATCTGCGTCCGCCAAAGAAAAAGTCTGAAGTGGTTTTAGTATACCTCCCGAAATAACTGCCAAAAAGCATAATTACAATAAAGTAAACCACCATGACTATCCAGTCTGTGGAAGTACCGATACTATGAAATGTTTGCACTATGGCCTCGTTTTCTTTCTAAGTACAACCGTGATCCCAATAAATATTGCCACCATCAATAGTAGAATGACCGGTACCGCGTAGACAGAGATTGTCCCCAAAGCAGCAAATGTCATTAATGCATGCATCATCAGGTACCAGACGAAGCCAAAGAGCAAAACCCACATCCATTTTTTATGTTTATACCGCCGAAGATCGAACGAACCGGCTTTTATAGTTATAACAATTCCGGCAAAAAAAAGGAGTCCCCCAAATCCATAAAGATAAATAAAAGGCAGCCAAATTCGGGAAAAATCAGTCATTATTGAACTCAGGTTTCAGTGAATCGTAGGTCTCTTTTAACCCCTCAACTATCGTTTTGGTATGACCAATAACCGGCATAAAATTGGTATCTCCTGTCCATCTGGGTACAAGATGATAGTGTACATGGTCTTCAATTCCTGCGCCGGCAATTTTACCGAAATTTGCACCGAAATTAAATCCTTCCGGATTCAATACTTTTTTTACAGCATTCATTGCTTTATCAGTTAGAGCCATAATTTCACTTTTCACTTCAGCGCTCAATTTCAAGGGATCTGAAATATGCTCATACGGAGCAATCATCAAATGAGCATTATTGTAAGGATACAAATTCATCATAATAAACGAAGTTGAACCTCTGTGTAAAATCAGCATTTCCCTGTCATCTTCACGGGCCGGTTTATCACAAAAAATACAACCGTCATCTTTTAAAGATTTTACATACTCAATTCTCCACGGCGCCCAGAGCGTTTCGGAAGAATGACTCATTTCACAAATTTCAATGGTTGGGGGTTAACTGTGCTGTTCCTCCCGCTGACGCTTATATTTATCTATCACTTTTGCTTCCAGATCTCTAGGCATTTCTTCATAGTGACTGAATTTTTCAGTATGCATACTTCTGCCACCTGTTATTGAGCGGAGTGTTGTAGCATAGTGATAAAGATTTGCCTGAGGAATATTCGCACGAATAATCTGATATCCGCTCTCTGTATCCATTCCCAGTATTTTACCCCTTCTTCCGGAAATATCGCCCATCACATCACCCATATCTGTTTCAGGAATTTTTACTTCAACTTCTGAGATGGGCTCCAACAGGCACGGCTGAGCCGAATGAAATGATTCTTTGAATGCTTCCCTGCCTGCAGTCTGGAAAGCGATATCCTTTGAATCAACAGGGTGTTGTTTACCATCATAAAAGTCAATTTTTATATCCACCACATGACAACCAGCCACAATTCCATCATTGCAAGCAGCCATGACTCCTTTTTCAACTGACGGAACAAATACACGGTCAACATTCTGCCCTTTCAGTGAATCGGAAAAATCAATTCCTTCCCCTCTTTCCATCGGTTCTATTCTCATCCAAACCTCAGCAAACTGACCGGCACCGCCAGACTGTTTTTTGTGCCTGTATTTCGAATCACCATTTCCTCTAATGGTTTCCCTGAATGCAATCCTTGGTTTGGATAATTCAACATCAACACGGTGTTTGGTTTTTAGTTTGGTTACCATATTTTCCAGCTGAAGCTCGCCCTGGCCTGAGATTGTGGTTTGTCTCAATTCAGGATCAACATTGATAATAAATGTGGGATCCTCCTCGTGCAAGGATGTTAATCCAACAGACATTCTCTCGTCATCCCCTTTTGATTTGGGATGAATAGCTTCAGCGATATTTGGAAAGGGATATTTTATTTCCGATAATGTGATACCCAATTTTGGATTACAGAGTGTATCTCCCGTGTGTGTATTTTTCAATTTTACCACTGCTCCAATATCACCGGAAACTAATTTACCAGTCTCTTTTCTTGTTTTACCGTTCATGTAAAAAACCTGTCCCAGCCGTTCATTGGTATTCCGGGTCGTATTTTTCATATCCATCCCCGATTTAACCGTTCCCGAGTAAACCCTTACGAAAGATAATTCACCTACATGGGGTTCACTGACTGTCTTAAAAACCAACACACTTTCAGGGTCTGACGGATTTGCATCTATCTCAATCTCTTCTTCTGAATTCACTTTAAAAGCAGAAACTTTTTCAGTATCTGTAGGAGAAGGACAATATTTAGAAATAAAATCCATGACTCTTGGCACACCAGCCAACGTACTAGCAGACGTGCAGAATAGCGGAATTACCGATTCATTTTTAATGGCATCACGCATTCCCAAACGCAATTCTTCCTCCGATAAACCACCCTGTTCGAAAAACTTTTCCATCATGGTATCATCCGATTCTGCGATACATTCAATCAATTCTTCGTGAAGCTGGTCAACTTGATCTTTAAAATTTTCTGGTACATCACCTTCTTCGAACTTGCCGCTTGAATCTGTTTTAAAGGTTAACAGCTTTTTCCTCAGAACATCCAATATCTGATTAAATCCGGGACCCGGATTCACCGGCAACATGAGCGGAAGAATTTTTTTTGAATAATTCGATTTCATTTGATTCAAAATAGAATCAAAATTGGTATTTTCTTTATCCATCATATTTACAACAATCAGTTTTGGAATATTTTCATCATTGGCGCTCTTAAATGCAATTTCGGTTCCTGCTTCCGGGCCTGTTACACCATGAACGACAATCACAGTGAAATCAGATACTCTCAATGATGATTTTACCTCTCCGGCAAAATCGAGGAACCCCGGTACATCAAGCATATTTAATTTTGCTTCTTTCCAGTCACAGTTCAAAAGTGTGGTACTGATTGAAATCTGGCGACTGATTTCATCTTCCCTGTAATCGGATACAGTACTGCCATCTTCAATTTTTCCCATTCTGGAAACTGCGCCGGCACAGCGTAACATCCCTTCCGACAGAATTGTTTTACCGCATGTGCCGTGACCTACAATTCCAAAATTCCTGATTTGAGTCTGCTGAACATTCATCATCATATTTTCTCCATAAAAATTGTGGTTTTAAAAGTTAGAATTAACCTGTTTTTTTACTCGATTATGTCAATTTAGGGCTGGAAAGTATAAAGAAAATGAAAAGGTGAATCAAGACATTTTCACTAATTGATCTGCTGCTCAAATTGACCGTTTTCTTCTATGAATTCCCGTAAAACGGGAATCAGGTATTGTTTTTGAACATCTAGGCGGGAAAATGATTCAGCCAAAACTCGAAGCCGCTGAGTTAATGGTTTGAGTTTATTTAATACAATAAACTGATCGTCAATAACGGTACAATATCCCCCGGAGAAATCTCCTTTTCCATCGATTATTGTAATTCCTATTTTTTCAGCCAATTCCTCAAAGTGACTGTATAATTGTTTTGCTTCCTTTTTTTTCATAACAAATCTTCTCTGCCATGGCTAACCAGTTTATCCACTAATTTTCGAACGTCTTCGGAACTCTCTTTTGGTACAATCAGTGTAACATCCTTTAAATTTACTACTACAATATTATCTACACCAATCACAGCAGTCAATTTGTCGGGAGAATGAATCAGATTATTAATACCCTCTAAAATAATCACATCTCCTTTAAAAGCGTTTCCCTCACTGTCCTTTTCTGAAATTTCATAAATACTGTTCCAAGAACCAATATCGTTCCAATCGAATGAACCCTCCACAACCAAGACATTGTCTGATTTTTCAAGCATTCCATAATCAACCGATTCCGGCTCAATATTTTCCCACGAATTGCTTAAAACATTGTTGTAATCATCAGTCCCTACCGACTTTCCTATTTTCTCAAGATGTTCAAACTGATTAGGCATGTGCAGTTTCAAAGCTTTAAGAAAGGATGAGACTTTCCAGACAAACATTCCGCTGTTCCACAAATAATTTCCGCTGTCAAGATACTTGATTGCAAGATTAGAATCCGGTTTTTCAATAAACGAATCCACATTGAAAACTCCATCAGGCAGACCGGTATCATTTTTATCAACTTGAATATAACCATATCCAGTTGATGGATAGGCGGGATTGATACCGAGTGTAACAAGCCCGTTTTCAGAAATGGCAGTTTCTGCTGCCAGTTGAAGTGACTCAGAAAATGTTTCATGATTCGAAATCAAATGATCTGCGGGGAATACTCCCATGACTGAATTCTCATTTTCTTTTGACAGATGAAAAGCAACCAAACCAATAGCAGGAGCTGTATTTTTCCCTGATGGTTCCAAAATAATGTTTTTTTCATCCAATAATCCACTGACTTCGTTTTTTATTCTCTCTGCCAGTTCACTGTTAGTCACCACATAAATATCACTGACAAACTCAATTCCGGAAAGGCGGTCAACGGTCATTTGCAATAGCGACTTTTCACCTATCAAATTGAGCATCTGCTTTGGATTGGATTTTCTGCTCACTGGCCAGAAACGGGTTCCCCTACCGCCTGCCATGATAACGCATTTCATTTTATGATCACTGCTCATGTCTTTTTATTCCGGATAATGTAATTCCAATCCTTCAACAATCCAATTCGCTCTAACCTCAATGGTATCCGGAAGAACGAAAAACGGTTCAGAGGGTTGAAAAGGGATTGCCTTCCCCGAACTATAACGTCCATTATTATCTTTGTCCTGATAAGCATTCAACTGCCAAAATCCTGAAGGTATATTATCCAGCATAAATTCGTTGGCCGAATTTACAACTACTGAATGAATCGTGTTTTCAGTTTCATACATTAAAGCTTCCACAACAGTTCCAGCAGCATATTTACCATGAACAGTCCCTGAAATTCCTCCCTTCCCTATCTTTTCAGCAATTTTAAAATTAACTGTTACCAGTGAATCCGACATACTATTCCCCGAAAAAGATTTAACGTTAAATCCATATATTTTGATTGAAAATTTATCACCAGTTTCCCATTTTCCCTTCGGTTGAATTCTAATTTTAGCCGGATCCACAATTTCTATTTTAAATTCTGTTTCGATGGTATCATCCAATGTTACGTGAAACAAGGAATCGTTTTCTGAAATGTTTATCGGGGTATTAAACTGAAGCGTAAAAGTGGATTCTTCCGGATTATGTTCCGCTGTTGAATTTGTCGCTGGAGAAATGAGTTCTACTTTCGTGGTATCAATTCCCGGGACTGAAACTGTGGAAGAATCGGAAAAAAGAGTACCGTCAAAAATGTCCATTACTTCACTGAAGAAAACTTCCATTTTCACCGGCGCATCTGCAAGATCAGAATAAAAATAGATTCGTTGTGAAGGTGTTTCAGTCTGAAAAATAAAATCAGGCGAAAATCGCTCATTCACCGTATCCTGTGAAAAGGCAATCCATCCCGGAGATTGTTCTTCAATCGCTACAGGATTTGTAAACTTCGCCGCCCCCTGATTGGATGTCTCCATTTTCACCGAAAGCACGTTCAGTGCGGGAATTTCTTTTTCCACCTTCATATTAATTTGAGATAAAATTGAATCTTCTCCGGTTATGGACAAAGGCACTTCCCAATGGAGGCCATAAGCCATTCTTGCAGGATTCACAGGAAAAGGGGCAGCGCCGCCTGTGAATGATATAATTTGATAATCGCCCTCTTCAAGAAATGCAAAGTGATACTTCCCTGAATCATCCGTCATTGAATAATAGTCCGGTTCCCTGATAAAAAGTGAATCCATTGTCTTCGCACCCAAATTATAAAGATAAACCAAACTGGATTCACCCTCAGGATTAAAAACTGTTCCCTTAATCACTCCACCTGCAATTTCTTTTCCTGTGCTGTATGCCAGCTGATAGGTTTGATCCAGTTGGTTTTTATGTTCATCTTCAATAATTCTGTCAAGGGTCAGGATATACGTCTGATTGGTGTCGAGATTTTCTGGCAGGATTACAGTGAGTTCTTCTTTTTTAATTTTAAATTTCAGTTCACCATCAACATTAGGCACCAACCGGATTCCTTTTTCAAGAGTCATTTCATTCAACCGTTCAGAAAATTTGAGATGTATTTTTAAACCCCCATCAATTTGTGTTTTGCCAGATGGCGGTGTTACCGAAATAATGAATGGAGACGTTTTATCCACAGGTCCTCCAGGTGGCGGACCGATTGCAGCACAAGAAAAGATGAGCAGCAATACCGCTGAATAAAGAAACAATCTCACTGAAGCAATCAATTCAAATTGTACGGAATTTCTCCCATGTATTTAATGGACTCCGGAGTCACTTTAGCTTTAATGACATGAATCCGGACACCTGTTTTTTCCGCACTTTTCAGCGATTCAGCAAACTTCGGATCTCTTTCACATTGAGGGCGAAATGAATTTACATCTGATCTTTGGCAGACAAATAACACGCCGGCATCATTCCCGGATTTAACAAGTTCACTAAGGGCAGTCATGTGCCTTGTTCCACGTTCAGTAACCGCATCCGGAAACATGGCAACACCATCTTCAACAAGTGTCACTGATTTTACTTCCAAATAAAATGGGATCCCATTCTTCTCCAATAGGAAATCAAACCGGTGCGATCCTGACTTAACTTCAGCTTTCTTTAACGTGTAACCCTCAAAAAAAGGAAGTTGATTTGTTTTCAGTAAATTATTCACAAACCGGTTGGGCAATGTTGAATCAATGGAGACCCACTCATTTTTTGATTTAACCATAACAGTTGTCCACTCTGTTTTTCTTTGAGTTGCTGTTCCATTTGGTACATGCCTGACCTTTAGTTCAACATCCGGGAGGAGTAATTCGTTGAGCCGGCCCGGGTCCGGGAGATGACTTTCCACTTTTTTACCATTCACCTGTACTACAGTGAGAAACCTGTTTGGGCGGTCAACAAATGATGCAGTGCAAAGTGGTCCTGAGATGTTCATTTATCCAGGCGCAGAATTTTTTTCTTCATGAAGTTCATTTAACGTTTCCGTGGCTCTTCTGATATGAGGAACGCAAATCGATCCGCCTGCTACCATGGCTACATTAAATAGTTCTACAAATTGATCCCTGCTCAACCCAAGTTCATAACATTGCATGATATGGTATGTTATACAGTCATCACAGCGCAGGACAAGAGAAGCGACCAATCCCATCATTTCTTTTGTTTTTTTATCGAGTTTCCCATCTTCATACACACTTCGATCAAGTCCGAAAAACCGTTTTGTATCAAGATTGCCGTCATGAAGGATCTGATGTTTCATTTCTTCTCTGAATTTTCTGAATTTTTCAAGATTGCTCATAATCTATAATCGTCCCTAAGCTTTCTCAAGCGCCTGTTTCAAATCACTAATAATATCTTCCGGATCTTCAATTCCCACTGAAATCCTCACAAGGCCGTCTGTCAGTCCTCTCGCTTCCCGCTCCTCTCTCGGAACATCCACATGTGTCATGGTTGCAGGGTGGGTGATCATGGTTTCCACAGCGCCAAGACTTTCAGCCAGTGAACAAAGTTGAACATTGTTCATTAGTTTTTTCCCTGCTTGAATTCCACCCGTCAATTCAAACGATATCATGCCGGTGTATCCGCTCATCTGTTCTTTAGCAATTGTGTGCTGAAGATGTGACTCTAAACCGGGATAGGTTACTCTTGCAACCTTGGGATGGTTTTCCAAAAACTGTGCTACAATCTGCCCATTTTGGGAATGTTTCTCCATTCTGAGGTGGAGAGTTTTGACACCCAGCAAAGTCAGCCAGCAATCAAAAGGGCTCGGTACTGCACCGATTGTTTTCTGGACATATCTCATTTCTTCAAATATGTCTTCACGGTTTGTGATAACGATTCCACCAATCAACTGATTGTGTCCGCTGATGTATTTTGTGGTGCTGTGAACCACCATATCAGCGCCGTATTCCAACGGCCTCAAATAGACAGGTGTAGCAAATGTGGAATCAACTCCATAAAACAAATTGTGCTTTTTAGCAATTTTACCTACAGCATAAAGATCGGTTATTTTTAAGAGTGGATTGGTAGGCGTTTCAATCCAGATCATTCTTGTTTCTGGCTTGATTGCGCCTTCCACATTCGCCGGATCGGTACTGTCAACATAGGTGAACGATAAACCATAATTCACGAGAATATTATCAAAATGCCGGGATACACCACCGTACACATCATCTGAACACACCACATGATCTCCGGATTTCAGCAGTTTCATGCAGCTGTCCACAGATGCCATACCGCTTGCGAATGCGGCGCCGTATTTTCCGCCTTCAATGGCAGCGAGGTTTTCTTCCATCAACTGCCGGGTGGGATTTGCAGAGCGTGTGTAATCGAAACCCAGATCCCTTCCCACTTCTGGCAGAACATACGTTGCTGTCTGGTACATGGGAGGGACTATCGCCCCGGTTGTGGGGTCAGGCTTGATTCCTGCTCTGACTACTTTTGTATCAAATTTCATTTTATCTCCTATTTATTTTGTCATAAGCGAAAAAGGGAAACTGGAAAGATGTACACAGCACTCTGAGGGAAAATTGGATAAATAACCACCAATTCTGCTACCATAGTGCTACTGTTTATTACTTTTTGAATAAATTAGCATCGGATAGTGTTGATCATCATTCTGCAGAAATCTTTTCAATTGCAGTAATTGTGAACT
>CAYXUG010000064.1:0-10733 GCA_964468655.1 uncultured bacterium
AAAGTTAACTTAAATTACCAATGTGTAAACCATGTCTATCCAAGTGTCAGTTTCAATTCATTTTTCACTTGCATTATGGGATTAAATTAATTAAAATTCTTGGTAAACTGACTGGTCAGTTTAGTAATAACCATGAATAATTCAGAACGAAAAGACCTAAGAAAAAAACAAATATTGGATGCCGCATTAAACGTTGTAGTCCAGAAGGGATATTCCTCTTCCAGAATGGATGATATTGTGGAAGAATCGCAGCTCAGCAAAGGTACCATCTACTGGTACTATAAATCGAAAAAAGATGTCTTCCTGTCTCTGGTAAATTACTGGGTGAACAATTTCAGTGTGACTCTAAATCATATTGTTGAAGAAGATATCAGTGCCTCCGAACAGTTGAAAGAACTTTTTAATATTTTCCTGAAGGCGTATGAAGAAAATCCCGATGTATTTAAGGCCGAACTTGAATTCTGGTCCATGGCAAACAGGGATAAGGATTTTAAATTAAAAACCCAAAAGGTATATCACGAATTGTTAATAATTATTGAAGATATTCTCCAAAAAGGTGTCAAAACTGGGGAATTTAAAAATATAGATGTCAAGGTAGCCGCTTTATCAATCATGATCAATATTGAAGGAATCATCTGGTTTACATTGTTTAATACAAACGGCATAACACCGAAACATTATGTGGATACAATTGCAGATTTTATTCTATCTGGTTTAACCAAAAAACATTCAGAGGTGACGTTATGACTGAAGCATTAAATATTAAAAAAACCGGCGGGACTTTCCTCCTTGAGTCTACTTTATCTACAACCATTTTTACCCGGGAACAATTCAGTGAGGAACAAAAAGAAATTGAAACGATGGTTAAAGATTTTTGCAAAGACCGGATTGCACCTCAGTTTCAGGAGATTGAGGATAAGCAGGAAGGCTTATCAGTACAGTTATTACGCGAAATGGGTGAACTGGGACTATTATCCATTGATATTCCCGAATCTTTAGGAGGAATGGAGTTGGATAAAACTACCGCTGTCATCATCACAGAAGTAATGCACAACTGCAGATCGGCTTCATTTATGACAACATTTTCTGTTCAAACTGGAATAGGCCTTCTACCTATTTTGTGGTTTGGGAATGATGAACAGAAAAAGAAATATCTTCCTAAACTTGCAAAAGCGGAATGGGTAGGAGCTTATGCTTTAACCGAGCCGTCAGCCGGCTCTGATGCAACCAATTCAAAAACAACCGCTGTCTTAAGCGAAGATGGGAAACATTACATTTTAAATGGTGAAAAACAATTTATCTCAAACGGTAGCTGGGCAGACGTTTTTACACTATTCGCTCAGGTTGATGGACATAAGTTCACAGCTTTTATTGTGGACAAAGATTCACCCGGATTTGAGATCGGACCCGAAGAACACAAGCTTGGAGTACAGGGTTCCTCAACTACTTCATTGAAATTAACGGATGCAAAAGTCCCAATAGAAAATGTTCTTTATGAAATAGGTAAAGGAGCAACTATCGCATTTAATGCACTCAACATAGGCCGCTTAAAATTGGGTGCGGGTGGCATGGGCGGATGCAAAGGGGTCATTGAAGGTACTGTCAATTATGCCCTAGAACGCCGGCAATTTGGTCAATCTATTGCTAAATTCGATATCATAAAAAGTAAAGTAGCAGATATGGCAGTGAAAACCTACGCCTTGGACAGCATCGTGTACAGAACAATTGGAATGATTGATGATGCAGTGAAGGAACTCGATAAAACCGCAGATGATTTTTATCTGAAAATGGGAGAAGCCATGGAAAAATTCGCCATAGAATCCTCTATGGTTAAAGTAAGCGGAAGCGAAACACTCGGATTCTGCGCTGATACAGGAATCCAGATTCTTGGCGGTTACGGCTTTATTGAAGAATACCCCATGGCTCGAATTTACAGGGATACCCGCATTGACCGAATCTGGGAGGGTACCAATGAAATTAACAGGCAAATCATCACCGGCTATACCATGAAAAAAGCTCTCCTTGATGAAATTCCCCTGAAATTAAAAATGAAGCAGTTTGATGATTTTCTATCCTCTGATTTCGCCTTTCCCGAAAATACGCTCTTAGCCAAAGAAGAAGAAATTATTGATACCGGGAAACATTTGGCATTGTATGTTCTGAATGAGGGGTTGAGTGAATTCGGTCAGGATCTGAGGCATGAGCAGCAATTGGGAGAATCATTGGCAGATAATTTTATTGATCTCTACCTTGCAGAAAGCACGCTCATCAGAGTCAGGCAGGCACTGCAATCCAACGGACAGCATACTGTTATTTCTTCCATCGCACAGGTTTTTGCTGCGGAAGCTTCCTTGAGACTAATGAATCGTTCACTCACAGGATTGAATGCAATATACCATGGGCAGTTGCCAAATAATGTTATAGATAAACTAAGAAAATGCCAGGTTAGAATGCTTCCTCATACAGACATTCCTGCTTTAAAAAGGCAAATTGCAGAATATGTTTATCTCAAAAAAATATATCCATTCTAAGAGGTTAAAATTATGACTAATGGAAAATCAGTAATCGTTGATGCAAACCGGTCACCGATTGGAGTAAAAAACGGAGAAATGGTTGGAATGAGAGCAGATGATCTTGCTGCTCAGGTAATTAAGGCACTTTTGGACAGGAACCCAAATCTGCCCGCGGGTTCCATAGATGATGTGGTTTTGGGCTGCGCCTTTCCTGAAGGTTCTCAGGGTATGCTTATGGCAAGATCGGTTTCAGTACTTGCCGGAATTCCCATAGATGCAGGAGCTAAAGTAGTCAACCGGTTTTGCGGTTCTTCCATGGACTCTGTTCATCAATTAAGTCAAGCCATTGAAGCAGGCGACATTGATGTTGGTATCGCCGCCGGTGCGGAAGACATGTTCGGTGTTCCCATGGGCGGTTTTAATCCGGATTTTAATCCTGAGTTGGCAGAAAAAGATTTTTATATCGGCATGGGAGAAACAGCAGAGAATCTTGCGCAAGATGGAAATATCTCTAGGGAAGATCAGGATTCATTCGCAATGAAGTCTCATTTAAAAGCGCTGGCTGCCCAGAAAGATGGGAAATTTGATAATGAAATTGTGGCTGTCAGCAATAATGGATCAACCATTGAAAAGGATGAAGGTCCAAGAGAGCCGAACGAAGAAAAAATTAAATCACTCTCTCCCGCATTTCTTGAAGACGGTACCATCACAGCCGCAACAAGCTCACCTTATTCTTTAGGGGCTGCGGCAGCGATTGTCGCCAGTGAAGAATTCGCTAACCAACATAATCTTCCAATACGAGCACACATTGTTTCCCGGGCAATTGCAGGTGTTGAATGGGAAAGAATGGGTAAAGGTCCGCTGCCAGCCACAGAAAAGGCGCTGAAAAGGGCAGACCTCACCATAGATAAAATGGATGCCATTGAACTGAATGAAGCATTCGCCGCCCAGTCTCTTTATGTTATTAAAGAAGGCGGTTGGGATATGGACAAAGTCAATCTCAATGGCGGAGCGATAGCGTTAGGGCATCCACTTGGATGTTCTGGAGTTCGCATCATTACAACACTGATGAATGTTCTTGAACAACAAAATGGAAAGTGCGGACTTGCAACCATGTGTATCGGCATGGGACAAGGAATTGCAACAATTATCGAGCGGTAAATGTCCTGTAAGTTAAAAGAACCCATCAACGGATTAACTCACTGCATTGGCGCTATTTTGGCTGTTGTGGCTCTCATACTTTTAATATATGAATCTGTTAACCCCTTTAAACCCTGGCATGTGGTAACTTTTTCAGTATTCGGTACAGGTATGTTTCTTCTGTACACCGCAAGCACTTTGTACCACTGGTTGCCGGTGCAACCGAAAGTTGAAAAAATGCTTCAAAAGCTGGATCATTGCATGATATTTGTACTTATTGCATCAACATACACTCCGGTTTGCTTGATTCCTCTTCGGGGTGCATGGGGTTGGAGCTTATTTGGAATTATTTGGGGATTGACTTTTTTTGGAATTCTGATGAAAATATTTTGGAATAACCTGCCAATGTGGTTCACTATTACATTTTATATTTTTATGGGATGGATATCAATGATTTTTATTTGGCCATTGATCCAGACGTTGCAGTTCGGCGCAATTGTTTGGATATTAATTGGAGGCATTTTTTATACGGTTGGCACAATCTTATATTCTTTAGGTAGAAAAAAACCTGCTTTTAAAATCATTGGTTCTCACGAAATATTTCACATTTTTGTCATGATGGGAAGTTTTTTCCATTTTTGGGTAATGTATAATTATTTAACTCTTTTAGATTGAAGGATTAGCAGATGTCACAAAAAATTCAAAAGGTAGCCGTTCTCGGAGCCGGAACCATGGGTGCTCAAATCGCCGGGCATGTTGCAAACGCCGGTATTCCTGTCTGTTTATTTGACTTGAATCAAGACCTTTCTAAAAAAGGAATTGAAAACCTGACCACTCTCAAACCGGCACCACTGTTCAACAAGAAAAATGCGGAACTTATTGAACCGTGCAACTATGACGACCATCTCGATAAACTCAATGAAGTTGACTGGGTATTGGAAGCGGTTGCAGAAAGGTTGGATATAAAACAAACAGTATTTCAGAATATTGCACCCCATCTCAAAGATGATGTTACAATCACCACCAACACATCCGGGCTCTCTGTTGAGGAAATCTGCGGAGCGCTTCCTGAAAAATTCAAGAATCAATTTTTATTAACTCATTTTTTCAATCCACCCCGTTATCTCAGATTGGTAGAAGTTGTACCTCATTTAGCCGATCCGGAGATCGTGTCATCCATGACGTCATTTCTTGAAAATAAACTGGGTAAAGGGGTCGTAAATGCCAAAGATACGCCAAACTTTATTGCTAACCGAATTGGTATGTACGGCATGATGACCACCCTAAAAATGACTGAAGAATTGGGATTAACCGTTGAAGAAGTGGATAAACTAACGGGTACCATCATTGGCAGGGCAAAAAGCGCTACATTCAGAACGGCTGATATTGTGGGGTTGGATGTCATGATTCATGTTGCTACCAATTCCTATGAAAAATGCACTGAAGATGAAGACCGTGATATTTACAAAATTCCCGGTTATTTGCAGACACTTGTGGATGATGGACGGCTGGGACAAAAAACAAAAGCCGGATTTTACAAAAAAACCGATGATGGAATTATGTCACTCGATTTTAAAACATTGGAATACACACCTCAGAAAAAGGTCAGGTTTGACGGATTTCGTCTCGCCAAAGATCGGACATTAACTCCATCTAAAATAAAGATACTTGCAGAAAGTGATGATAAAGGAGGAAAATTTTTCTGGGAAATTTTATCGAGATCACTCATCTACAGCGCAAACAGGATTCCTGAAATTTCAGATGATATTGTCAATATTGACAATGCACTAAAATGGGGATTCGGCTGGGAGTTTGGTCCTTTCGAGACGTGGGATGCCATCGGAGTGTCTAATACGTTAAATCGAATGGCAAATGAAGGAAAGAAAATCCCAACATGGGTTGAAGAAATGGTGAACTCAGGCAAAACATCATTTTATGATTTTAAAAATGGATCAAAAACGTATTTTGACGTTCCCAATAAAACAGAGCAGGATGTTTCATTTAGCGATAGTACCATCAATCTTGCACTAAAGCGTTCACAGGGAAATATTCTTAAAAAAGACTGGAGCGCAAGCTTAATTGATCTCGGCGATTCGGTTTTAAATGTTCAATTCCACAGCGCCCTTCAGCCGGTATTGAATCCCATTGATTTATCCATAGCCGATATGATTAACGAGGGACTCAACCTCATTGAAGCGGGGAAATACAAGGGGATGGTGATGGGTCATCAGGGCCCGAATTTCTGTGCCGGTGCAAATCTGGCATTGATTCTTAATTTTTGCGAAGAAGGCAATTATGATGGCTTGAGTAATACTATCAAAGGATTGCAGGACCTCACCCAGCGAATCCGTTTTTCACCAGCGCCAGTTGTTGCGGCGCCTTTCAATCTTGTTTTAGGCGGTGGTTATGAATTGATTGCGCCATGCGCTAAACGTGTCGCCTCGGCTGAACTCTACTGCGGGCTGGTGGAAGTGGGAGTAGGATTGATCCCGGGAGCCGGTGGAAATCTTAGATTAATTCTAAACTATATGGAAGAATCCGGTGATAGACTGCTGACACCTTTTCAACTTTCTCAAAAAGCGCTTGAAATTATTGGGTTCGCCAAAGTATCTTTTTCTGCTGCTCACGCAAAGAAAATGAAATACCTCAGAAATGATGATGAAATCGTTATGAACAGCGAACATCTCATTAAACGTGCAAAAGATGCTGTTCTCGAAATCGCGGAGGGATATAAACCACCACAATACAGAGAAGATATTGTTCTTGCAGGGAAAGGCGGAAAAACTGCCATGACGGTTGCGTTGAAGGGATACAGACTGCAGGGAAAAATTTCAGCCCATGATGAATTTATTGCAAAAAAACTTGCTCACCTTTTAACAGGGGGAGAAAAGGGCGGATCAGCAAAACCTGTAGACGAACAATTTTTACTGGACTTGGAACGTGAAGTTTTCGTAAGTTTGGCTGGAGAGTCAAAGACTCACGATAGGATTAGATACATGTTGAAAAAAGGTAAACCATTAAGAAACTAAACTTTGGAACTTTCAATAATTTTCGTAGATTCGAAGTTGTATGACATAAAAAAACTATGCGGCATGAAGGGTGGCATTCAAAACTCTGAGATACCCTCATACCTATCCAAATCACCCTCCTTAGAGTTTGGTGTCGCTAAATGCCCTTCATGCCGTCCCCCCATTCCCTGCTGACTTCAATAACTGAAGTCAGCTTTATTTTTGGATAAAGACTCCACCTACCAAAATATCATCACTTCCCTCGATTCCCTTATTGGAAATAATGATAGAAAATACCCATTGGATGATACCGGGAAAATGGCTCTCATCTGCTGGGCGGTAAAACATCATTTCCCAAATCTCCTTTTTGTGGGGTTTTACCGCGTGACTGAAACAAACCTTCTTACAATAGGACCCTACCAAGGGGACGTATTGGCATGCGGAACCATTCCATTCGGGAAAGGTGTTTGCGGAGTCGCTGCCGAAAAAGGTGAAACAATCATTGTGGACGATGTGTCAGAATTCCCCAATTACATTGCCTGTGATTCGGACACAAAATCGGAGATTGTGGTACCGGTAGTTCGAAATGGAAAAGTGACCGCTGTGCTGGATGTGGATTCTGGGGAAATTGGATGGTTTGATATAACCGATAATCAATCCTTAGAGTCGGTCATCCAAAAATATTTATCTGATTAATTACACATTCCTAATCAATTCCTTTTAAATTATTCACCATGAAAATTCTCATCCTCGGCAGCAGTGTCATTGGTATAACAACAGCGTATGAACTACAAAAAGATGGACATGAAGTAACCGTTATTGACCGCCAGCCAAAACCTGCCATGGAAACCAGTTACGCAAACGCCGGACTCATCGCTCCCGGACATGCTTTTTCCTGGGCGGCTCCCGGAATGCCGTCCAACCTTTTTAAATCAATCTACCGGAAAGATCAGGTATTCCGATTCAGATCAAACTTGAATCCACAGTTGTTAAGATGGGGATGGCAGTTTTTTAAGGAATGCACCAAAACCAGATCAATAAGAAATACAGAAAAAAAGTTCCAATTCTGCAGATATTCGCAGCAAATATTCCACAAAGTTATTGAAGAAACTGGAATTGAATTTGATCGCGTTCAGGGTGGACTGTTATATATTTATCGTTCTCAGGAAGCTCTCGAAGAAGGAGTTGAAAAAGCAGAAATCCTGCGCAATCAAAATATGGTCCTTGAGGTTGTAGACAGGAATCGGGTTTGTGAAATTGAACCTTCTCTTGAACCTGTAAAAGAAAAGATAGCCGGCGCCATTTTTGCCCCTTCCGATGAAGCCGGGGATACCTACCAGTTCACAGAAAAATTATCTCAAATTTGCAAGCAAAAGGGGGTCGAATTCAAATTCAATACAACTGTTAAAAAGTTGGCTTTCAATAACGATCGAATTAAGAATGTGGTAACAGATCAGGGTGAATTTAAGGCGGATGCTTTTGTGCTTGCTATGGGGCCATTCAGTCCTAAACTGGTTAAGCCGTTGGGGATTTATCTGCCAATTTATCCGGTGAAAGGATATTCCATTACCATACCTGTACAAAACGGTTCAACAGCTCCCACTGGCGCCGGGATTGATGAACATCATTTTTTGGGATATGCCCGATTTGGGGATCGAATCAGGTTCACTTCCATTGCAGAAATTTCCGGTTACAGCACTGCACATTCACCGGCAGATTTTGAATTTATCATCAATGCCGCTAAGGATTTATTCCCCACAGCCGGTGATTTTTCAAACGCTGAGTACTGGGCAGGACTCCGCCCCATGACACCGGAAGGGATACCCATTTTAGGATGGAGTAAATTTGAAAATCTTTACTTTAACACAGGGCACGGTCACCTGGGGTGGACGATGGCATGCGGTTCAGCTAAAATTGTGGCAGATTTGATTGAGGGGAGAGAAACTGAAATTGAAGGTGTATGGGGTTCTGCTGTTTAGTTGCATTATTGGAGGTGCCACTTTGGCACCTTAAAATTTCTATTTTTTCCATTGTATCACAAGCATCCTTGCTTGTACCCCATATTCAATCTGGAAGATTGAATTACTCTCATTTAACACTCTTCCACAATCGCAATTGGACTTGACTTCCAATCCGCCAACCGGCGGATGAAGGATCTTCTCACATCAACCACCAAACTAATGCAGATCCTTCGCACCGATAAAATCAGTACTTAGGGTGACACAATCTACTTTTACAGTATATTAACTTCAACGGCTCTTTTACTTCGTAAAACTGAAGACAGCATTGCCACAATGACCGAGGGATTTAACTAGTGATATGTTTTCAGGCTTGGTCATTTTAAGTTCAAAAAGTCTGTGGTAATAAAAAGATTAAATACTTTATTTAGCGAGATGACTGGGATTATATTTTGAAATATTTCTTCTCTTTAAAATAACAATATGCTTATACAAATACTGTGGTGAATTTCCGTTGACTTGATTGTTTATATACAAGTATAACTAAAGCAATGGAGGCAATGAGGAATAAATCATTGATGCTACCGAACCTAATGAATTAACAAAGCCATCAAGATCTGAATAATCAATGCCACCCATTATCGCTGGTGATATTAAAGAGTATGATTCTTCTTTATTATTACCCATAAGCCCATATGCTGACCAAGCATAAATCATTTCGTATGCACAAGTATAAAAATAGTATGAGAATTCAATTTGCTCAATCAAAGAAGAATCACCTTTTGATGCTGCATCAGCCCTAGTACGAAGAGATGAAAAGTTTACATCAGGTAAAGTGGAAACAAAACTATATTTTGAATCAACAGATGGTAGTATTTCCGATGTTGCAATCTGTCTTCTTCTTACAAAAATATGTCTGTGTGCTGATTGAAAATCATCAAATAAAGTTTCAGCATTATTACCAAATGTAGAAAATGATCTTTGCAACTCCTGCCACATAGCTTGAATCGTTAATCCTTCATAAAGAAGATTCTTTGTAAGTTTAATAGGATACTCATTAAAAGAATAACGGTCACGGAATTCATTTAATTTTTTCATTTTTTCTGAATTGAGCATTTCAATAAAATTATCCATAATTATTTCCTTCCTCATTGCTGGTTACAAAATCAATTTAAAATGTATAACTAACCAATTCTTTTCTCTGATTCTTCAACCATAAATCTTATACCATCTGGTAAATTATCCGAAAATAAATCGTCCATCCCTCGAATCCCTATAGAGTTTAATAATTGCATACCATAATCATGACACAATGAATAGTCATGGTAATTAAAAGATTCTACAACAACTCTTGAAAGTATAATTTCAACTTTTGATCTATCAAGTCCCAACAAATTATCATTTTTAGTAAGCATTCCGGGTTTCCAATTCATCTCATTTTTAAATATTTCTAATCCCTCTTTATAGGTATCTATTGCTTTTTCATATTCATTTAGTTCAGCATAGCAATCCCCTTTTCTAGTCCAAACATCAACACCCCCTTCTACCGGACTATCCATATCATATTTTTTAATAAAATCTAATATAGAGATTCCAAATTCATAAATGCTCTTTTTTTGTTTTTTATTTAATTTAGATTTATTTATGTAATCTAATAAGTGACAACAACAACCATAAACCATGCTCAAATAAAAACCATTATTTACACTTTTATCTTCATTTTTAAATCCATAGTAGAAATCCTCCATACCATAAACATCCCTTATTATTTTCGATGTAATTTCAGTACAGATTAATTTCACTTCGTTCTGTGTTAATTCTCGATAAGAGAAATTACCATCAATCACAATATTTTTTAGAGTTAGAGTTTGACTCATTAGGGTTAAATCAATAGAAATTTGATCGTTTATTTAAGATACTCTAATAAATATCCAACGAGTGAAAACTGAATTTCATCGGTTAAATCTGTTGCGTCATTACAAAATGATTTTGGAGAAAGAATTTTAGATCCATTTCCTTCGAAATCTAAATTAAATTGTAAATCAGCTAATAAATATTCAGGGTAAAGTCGCAATTTAGCCACCAATGTTAATAAATTACACATATGATAAAGC
>CAYXUG010000065.1:0-10663 GCA_964468655.1 uncultured bacterium
TGCAATAAGCCCCTCTGAAGAACTGCCGTTCATCACCAGCATAGGATATTCCATCAGTTCCTTTTACAGCTATTTCATTGACAGCAATCTGTTGAATTTCATTGATTAAATCCGGGTTTTCAGGTCTTGACATAATTTTTTTCCTTTTATATTAACACTGTTAAGTTATACAATGCAAGGTTGATGTTCATTATTTCTTTACATTCTATTTTTGCTTAAAAGTGCAGGTTTGGCCGGGTAAAACAGTTGTTTAATCAGATGATAGGAAGATCTACAAGTACAATTTCGGCATCTTCTTTGATAATAAATGTAATCTCTTCAACATCTTTTATATATACGCCGTCTCTTGCATTTACAATCTGGCCATTAATATCCAGTTTCCCCTTTGGTGGTACAAGATAGGCATGACGGTTCTTTCCAAGAGAATATGTGAATATATCACCCTTTTTGACTGCTGCCCCCAAAAGAGCGGCATCCTGATAGATTTTCAAAACACCTGTTTTATGATGAATTTCCCTACCCGAAGCCAAAACCTGAAATCCATTTTTGCCGCTTCCAGGGAATGTTCTCGTCTCCCATCCGGGTTCACCATTCTGGATAGCTGATTCGATCCAAATCTGGAATAAGGTCGTTACTTCATCCTCATTATTAAATTCACTGTGAACAATTCCACTCCCTGCGGACATGACCTGAACTTCACCTGCTTCTGTCCTACCCTTATTTCCCAGACTGTCTTCATGCGTAACAGCACCGCTCCGGACAAAGGTGATTATTTCCATATTGGCATGAGGATGCATGGGAAATCCCGAGTGGGGCTGAATCGCGTCATCATTCCAAACTCTTAGCGGCGGATAACCCATCCGTTGCCGGTTTACATAACGGGCAAAGCTGAAATGATACCGGGCATCAAGCCACCCATAATTTCCTTTCCCCAGTGATTCGAAGGGGATTACTTCAATCATTTTATTACCAGATTAACACCCAAGCAGCGTTTCATGGGCAAGCTGATCCACTACTTTTTCCAGACTCCCCGTCTCTTTGTAACACGCAAGCTGTCGGTCGGCACTGGTACCATTTTTTAGAATTGTATGGATGTATTCCACTTCTTCTCGGGTGCCGAGAGGATCAAGTACATCATCCACCATTTCAAGAATTTCCTCCATAAGTATTTTCACCGAAACTTCCTTTTCTTTCCCCAGGTCAATAAGTTTACCGTTAACACCTTCTTTAATAGCGCGCCATTTATTTTCATTGATGAGTGACCTTCGGTAATTCCGCCATGACTGGTTCATTTTTCTTAAGAGAATTAATTTTGCAACCAGCGCCTGCACCAGGGCTGCAATGGCAATGACTTCATCTACCTTTGTGGTACAGTCACAGATGCGAAACTCGAGAGTGGGAAATGTGGGGTGTGGTCTTATATCCCACCAGATTTTCGTTGGTTCATCAATGCATCCGCTTTCAATGAGAGTTTTAATATACCTGTCATATTCCTGAGGCGATTCAAACGACTCAGGAATCCCTGTTCTTGGGAGGTCCTCAAACACAATACTTCTGTATGATTTCATGCCTGTATCTTCTCCTCTCCAAAAGGGAGACGATGTGGACAGTGTCAGGATATGAGGTAGAAAATAGCAAAGTTGATTCATGATATCGAACCGGAGTCGTCTGTCTTTGATACCGATATGAATATGCATTCCAAAAACAAGGAGGCGCCTTGCCACATACTGCATTGAATCGTACAATCCGTGATATCTTTCCCTGTCCGTAATAATCTGATCTTCCCAAGAGGAGAATGGATGTGTTCCTGCCGCGAGTATTTTACAGTTATTTTTTTCCGCAACTTCATTTGCAATCCGGCGGAGACAGCAAATTTCTTCTTTCGCTTCTTTTACATTTTTACAGACTTTACTCCCCACTTCCACCTGCGACTGTAATAATTCCGGCTTCAACTGGTCGCGATAAAGTATAGCGCCTGTGTCCAGAAATTCCCGGATGTAGGAGGTTAACTCTCTGCTTTCAGGATCAATAATCTGGTACTCTTCCTCAATACCGATTGTCAGATTTTCGTCAAACAGTTTCATTTTTGATCCATTGCTTTAAGTACTTCATCAACATGTCCCTTGACTCTCACATTCCGCCAGATTTTTTGAATGGTTCCTTCTTCATCAATCAAAAAAGTGGTGCGGACTGTTCCCATGTACGTTCTGCCGTAATTCTTCTTTTCCTGCCAGACGCCGTATGATTGCATCATTTCAGTGGATTCATCACTGAGCAAGCGGACTTTTAAATCATACTTACTGCAAAACTTCTTATGAGATTTTCCCGAATCTTTGGAGATCCCCCAAATAACCGTATTCCTTTTAGTAAATGCGTCAAACTTTTCAGAAAAATCTTTTGCCTCAATTGTGCAGCCGGGAGTGTCATCTTTCGGGTAAAAGTACAAAATGACCTTTTTTCCCTTTAAATCCTTTAAAGAGCAGATATTCCCGTCAGAAGAGTGCAACAAAAGTAAAATAAAAAAAGGGCAACGACTGTTACCCTAAGTTCCATGTTATGATTGATTAATCTAATACTCTGTCCAAAAGGAGCGGGATTTCCATTTTTTGTAATGTAGGACCCGCAGGCGGAGAAATGATAATTTTGATCAGATTGTCATTCAGAAATTCACATCCTGATATATTGTGAAGTGATGCTTTCAAGTTTTTAATGGACTGCTTTGTATCTTTGATAGCATCTTCATATGCTGCGGTATCCTCATAATCTTCAGGGTTTTCCATTTCAAGAGCTTTTACATTCATTTCGATTGCACGTTTTACGAATTCGTTCATTTCATAATCCCTGATTAATTCTGTTTTTTCCAACTGCCATTTTCCTGTTGCTTCAGGTCCCAATGCACTGAATTCGGTAAATGTTTTATCTTCATTAAAATTGATGAAATAACCCTTCATACCACTAACCAGAAATTGTTTACCCATCTCCCAATTTTCCAGTTCTATAAACTCAGGTGGTTCCATTTGATCTACTGCTATTTTCGTTTTTTCCGTATTGAACGTCCAGTTTCCCACAAGTTTACTCTCATCAGATGCTGAGCCGCAACCAATTATCAAGAGTACAAATAGACTGAAAATCGGTTTATACAGATTCTTCATACGTTCTTTCTCCTTTGTTATTAGCTGTATTAATATGGATCAGAAATTTAAATCTAACCTTCAAACAAAAAAAGGACTACAATATGTTGTCCCTGTCAAAGAGAAGAATTTACCTCTCAATGATAAAATTTTAGTGTATTTTTATTTTCTTGACACATGTAGTTCAAATTACTTATACTTGGTTGTGATCGAAATATGATCACAGTAAGAATCTTGAAGTAAGTACGATTTCTTATAAAGTAAGAACCCTCACCTCTTTTTTTAAGATTAATTCCAAATTGTATAAAACATAGCGAAAGGATATAACGCAATGTCAGAACAAGCAACAGGCACGGTAAAGTGGTTTGACCCCAAAAAGGGCTTTGGTTTTATTGCCAGAGACGATGGAGATGACCTCTTTGTTCACCATACAGCCCTCACAGGTAACGGGTTCCGTACACTGAATGAAAATGATTCAGTGGAATTCGATATCGAAAAGGACGACAAAGGTGAACGTGCGATAAACGTTAAGGTTAGCGGCTAAGAAATTTTTTAACAGTCGAAATACCAATACGAAAATGAGAGGGGGTAGATTTATCTGCCCCCTCTTTTTTTTAAAAAGCACTTATCATTTAGTTTTCCTCATTACCAGAATCTACCACTCAAAAAATGCAACCTTGAGTTACCCCTAAATCAGGTAGTCACCTTCATAAAACAATAAGAATTCTCAGGTTATTATTTAATACCCATCCAGTATTAGATTGACCAATAAAGTTACATCCAAAAGGTCGATTTCATGATCAAAATTAAGGTCGCACTTGTACAGGTGAAAAACATCATCCTGCTCACCGCCGTTTATGATGTAGTCTATTGTTTCTACAATGTCAAATATATCAATTACGCCGTCCAGATTAATATTCCCCCTTACAAGATCAATTCCGAATTTCCAGTCACTTTTTCGCACTCTGTACGATTGGTAAACTTCATTATAAGCAATTTCAAGCTGAATATTGCCGCTGGGATCCACCTCCGTAATAATGGCACCTGACCCGGGAGAAGGTGTAATATTACCCCAGCAGATTAAGGTATTGCCGTTCTCCAATCTTTGAACACTCCCCATGCTGGCGCTAAAATATTCATTCGGGTGAGTAAAAGACCAAATTAATTCAGCTTCCATCGTTTCTTCGTTCAATTCATATTCCACAATTCGGGAAACATGGGGATCGTGGTATTGTCCATTATCGAACAAAATTATTGTTCCGGAATCAGTTTCCCGGGAGTCATGCTGAGAATAGAAACCACCCAGGGGATCGTTGATGATGGTAAATTGATTCTGCGAGCCGCCGAACCGCCAGATAATATCTCCGGTGGTCCTGTCAATCTTGGTGACCTCATCCAGACTTCTTGAGGAAAGCAGGATATTCCCATCTTGGGTGATATCAATGGCGTTACCATGGACGTATCTGATTTCATCCGATGTAAGATTTCCGTGGACATAGTCTGTAATTTCATAATGGTCCCAGCTTTTCCACTCTAAAATAAGATTGTACTCGCCATCGAATTCCTGGATAATGAGTCCCTCAACCAGGGCATTGGGGTGCCCTCCCGGAACAATTTCACTCATATCAATAAATTGTTCATCGTATGCAATCAGGAAGTAATGTCCATCAGGCAGAACTTGGATATCGTGGGAATCGGCAAAATAGCCATTAACGCATGCAAGCGTATCTATCTCAATCATTTTTTCATCCATCATGATCCAGAACAATTCGTCCCGCTGGAAATAGGTCAGCTTGCCGTTTCTATTGGGTTTAAAATCATATCCCAGGGATTCACTATTGATAAACCACAGCGGCAGCAAGTCAGGTGAAAGAATAGCCATGTATCTGGTTTGAGCCATTGAGTGGATAAAGAGATTCGCAGGATGTGGATTTTCGTAAATAAGAATTTCAAAACCGGGGTAATTACGGTTATCAGAATCTGTATCAACTCCGTGTGTTGTTGTTTCTCCGGCGGCCAAACTAGTGATAAAGAGAATAATCAGTGATGTGATAGCAAATGCTTTCATAAACCCGTTCTGCACCCAAAACATGGTGGATTATTTAATATGATCGAGAATTTTTTCAGATACAGTTTCAAATGATTCCTGAATCAGCCAATGGCCAGAATCCAGTTTTTCTATTTTATAATCACCCTTTAAATATTTTTCTGATTCATTAACACTTTTTTCACCGATAGCCATATCCTTCATGCCATAAATAATTAACGTAGGAGTAATAATATCGCCAATTAAATATCCTTCAAATTTAAAATTAGCTCTATACCAGTTAAGGGTGGACTTTAAAGCGCCTTTTTGTTTAAAGACCTCCAAATACTTCTGTTTCTCTGATTCCGAACTTTTTCTCCAAATTCCCTTCAAATATTTATATCCGAATATTCTAAAATATAACTCTGGCAATATTGGTTTTTTAAAGAAAGAAATATACCGGCTCTTCTTTTGTTGGTCCTTGTCGCTTTTGATTGCTTCCATAAATGCGTCCAGATGGGGTACAGAAAGCGCTGACCAGCTTAGTATTCTATCAGAGTATTTAGAAACAATGTACCACCCAACTGCAGATCCCCAATCGTGACCGACGAGATGAAATTTATCGAGTTTAAATTCATCAGCAATGTGGATTAAATCTTCAGATAATTTATCAATGGTGTAATCAGATATTTTAGGTGGTCTTGCGCCTTGGCTATATCCCCTTTGGTCTGGAGCTGCAACTTTGAGTCCCTCCATTTCAAGCACTTTAATCAGGTCAATCCACATGGCTGAGGTTTCAGGAAAACCGTGCAGTAAAATGACAGCATCTCCTGAATTTTCCATTCCGGCAATTCTGCAATTAAAAGTAAAATCGCCAGTTTTTACATCTGCAAAAGATTCCCCGTTCTTATCATAATAACTTATGTTTTGAGTGAATAACATGGAACACATCATTAAGGATACTACATATTTCATTGTCTGGAATTTACAAAATAAAAGAAGGGCAATGAAGCGTTGCCCTTTTTTCATTGTGAGTTAAAGTGTTTTTTTCAACGGAATAATCTTGTGGATTTAAGTAACATATAAAATTTAACCGCTAAATTTTGAACCTGCAGGAGGGCGATAAGATTGAAATGGAATCAACAATAAATTCTTTAAGTTCGACTTCTCCTCTGGTTCCATGTGAGTATCAATTCCGTAGGTGATATCCTCTAAATTATCAATTCTTCTTGAGGTGCGGAATAAATGATCCCAAAAGGAGAAGATATTACCATAATTGCTGTCTGTGTATGGCTGAACATAATGATGATGTACTTTATGGAAATGAGGTGTAATAAGAACCAATCCTATAATTTTGTCTATTTTTTCGGGCATTTGAATATTTGCATGTGTCATGTGACCAAAAAATGCTGAAAGAGTCTGATACAGCATCACAACACCAAATGGAACTCCGGTAACAACAACAGCCAGTATGGTAAAAATCAATCTAAACACACTTTCTCCCGGGTGATGACGCAGTCCGCTTGTCACATCCACATAGGGATCTGTATGGTGAATAAGGTGAAATTTCCACATCCATTTTACATGGTGCTGGATATAATGAATCAGCCAGGAACCCATAAGATCCATTAATAATAATCCAAGAATTACATATAGCCATAAAGGCATGGCAACACTATTTAACAAGCCGGAACTATTGGCGGAATTATAATTAGCAGCTTTATAAATCAGGAAAGCGCCTGATAGGTTGACAATCATGGTGGTGAGGTTGAAAAAAATATTCAGGAAAGCATGTTTGGTTTTGCCATATTGAAATCTAAATAGCGGTATCCTCGTTTCCAGCAATAGGAAAATTGTCAATCCTGATACCAGTATTATTCCACGGGCATCATCACTGATAGTTGCAAAATATTGAATCAATTCCTGCATCTTTTAATTCTAATTATTGCCCAAATGGGTTATGACAACAATATCAAACAGATTTTAGCTAACTGGTGTTGCAGACTCCGTTTTGGGTGAACAACATTTTGAATCTTTACCGCAGCAACAGCAGCATTTTATCCAGCAGTGAACTACTATTCCCAAAGCAATGAAAGGGAGACCTAACACACCGCAGCCGCATGTGGTGGCGGCTCCACAGCATGCGCCAAATATGGCAGCGCTTAATAAATAAGAACCTCCCACGAAACAGATGAGGTCAAATAGTCCTAATAAATAACAGCATACTTTTTTATTCTTCATTTTATTCCTCTTTTATTATTTTATTTAAAATATTGCATAATTGAAATTAAATGATATTTTCGGATTTTGTACCTATAAAATATGACTATCAAATACCTAAATGATAGACATACTTTAGATTCGCTGCCTATTTTAATTGTGAGTTATTGTGTATTACTTCAGTATTATATTTCCGGGAGTAAGAGGTGAATACCCTGCATTTGTGATAGTAATTTCACCATCTGCTGTTGCCCTTACCCAATATGCCTTGCCCGGTTCAAGTTCATCAGCATTGAAATATCCGTTATCATAACCATATAATGACCCCGAAATGATAATACTTGATAAATCGATGATTGTTGAAACTTCTGAAGTTCCAGATATTAGATTCCAACCTGCGCTTAAACTGAGAGTTATCTCATTAATTTGAGACCCACTGAGTAAACTATTCCCAGCATTGGGAAATCTCAACCAGTATCCATTGCCAGAAATAAGTTCAGATTCTGATACATAACCCCCATTATACGAAAAAAGCGTCCCTTCAATGGATTCAGGAAATAATGTTGTATATGAGGCGTCTTCAACATCAATTGGAAGTCCAACTAAATTCCACCCTGATTGATGGTCAATTTCAATATTTTCATTTAAAAAATCTGATAATTTATAATCCAGAAAGAAATTGATTAGTTCCTCGTTTGTATTTATATCATGATTATTTAATCCGAGGTAACCTATGTATGAATCTGCCGATGTTGAGCCAAACCACTGGTGACCGCCATTATTAACTTTAAAATGGATAAACTTTGCAGTTGTACTATCACTATAAACAGTATATTTTTCAACCCAGGTACCATCAAATAAGTCAATATCCGGGAGAGTATCAATTGTCATTTCCGTTAAATCATTAAAATTCATCCAATAGGCGAGGTTTTCATCGAAAAGCATTGACCCATCCGGCGAATAATCACCTTCGAAAGCTTCATCATAGGGAACAAAGGAGTCGGTAGTGCCGTGAAAATCTATTATTGGTATTTTTCTACCCTGGTCACAAACTTGACCCTCATTTAGCAAAAAATTACCGGTTACAGACCCAAACGCTGCTATTTTATCTGACAATTCACAGGATAGTTCATAAGCCATATAACCACCGTTGGAAAACCCGCAGGCATATATTCTCTCTAAATCAATACTAAATTGGGCTGCTATAGAATCAATTAAGACACTGATAAATCCCACATCATCATAATTGTTATTTTCCCAAAATCCACCTACATTCCATGAATTAAGCATCCCCTCAGGGTAAACAACAGCAATATTCTCGGGGATAGCGTAATCATCCATTTCGGTATAACCAATATGCCATGAAGCATCGGCTCCAAATCCATGCATATTTATAATCAAGGGACAGGGCTCGGGAGGATTATCAGGATAGGAAACATAATACTCACGGGTTACGCCATTATGAACAAGGGTGTATTGTCCAAAAGCCACCGTTAGTATTATAAAATAAAGTATTCTCTTCATTTAATTTTATTCAATTTGCAATATTATATCACCTAAAAAACAATTACAGGTAGGTAAAATGATTGTAACATTTTTAAAAAAAATCCTGTTAATCTGCAACCTAATGTTTTGTGATAAACTACTGTAAATATTGAATCAATTCCTGCATCTATTAATTCTGATTAACTACCCAAATGGGATATGCCGGTAAAATCAAAATGAGTTTAGTCAGCCGGTGGTGCAGACTCCGTTTTGGGTGAACAGCATTTAGAATCCTTGCTACAACAGCAGCATTTTATCCAGCAGTGGACTACCAATCCCAATACAATGAGAGGGAGACCTAACACACCGCAGCCGCATGTGGTGGCGGCTCCGCAGCATGCGCCAAATATGGCAGCGCTTAATAAATAAGAACCTCCCACGAAACAGATGAGGTCAAATAGTCCTAATAAATAACAGCATACTTTTTTATTCTTCATTTTATTCCTCTTTTCTTTAAAAATTCTAAATTATTGGGTATTTGAAATTAAATGATATTTTCGGGTTTTGTGCCTAAAAATTTGACTAATTGATAAGATAATTTATTACCCACTAAAAATGGAAAACTCCCATAATAAAATGGAGTTTTTACCGAAATCTTCTATTGGGATAAATCCCAATTTCGAGGGTGCCTCATAATCCTGCCCTGAAGGACGGGGTTAATAATATTATTTTATTTCAGATCACTACTCTCAGAAACAGACGTAGTATTTCCCGTGCTGATAATGGTGATCTCACCATCTTCAAAAGCTCTAACCCAATATGCTCTGCCCGGTAGGAGTTCAGTTACGGTATAATATCCATCATACAGACCGAAACCCCCATCGTAGCCGTATATTAATCCCGCAATGATGATACCCGAAGAATCCACAATCGTGGAAACCTGCGACGTTCCTGAAATTAGATTCCATCCTTCGCTCAGGTTGATGACAAGTTCATTAATTGGAGCGCCGGTGACAACCGTACTGCCGTTATCAGGGAATTTTAACCAATATCCTTCGCCGGGAATAAGCTCAATTTCTGAACTATATTCCCCGTTGTATGAATATAGAGTTCCATTGATCGCACCCGGATAAATGATATTGTAATAAGCATCTTCAACTTCAAGAGGAAGACTGACAAGGTTCCAACCCAAATTATTTTCAACGTTGGTGATTATAACTGAAAACCCTGTATCGCATACCCACCCGGATGTTCCGCATTCTGTTACACTTTCAACGCAGTAATTATACTCTATCATAGGTTGTGACGATTCATCTGTGTATTCAAGCTGACTTCCCGAAACTGTCATTATTAAGGTATTATCTCTGTAAATATTGTAATTGATGGCGTCTTCCACACCTGCCCAGGTAATTAAAATCTGATTTTCAAATTCACCGTCACTGGCGTTTACATCACCCGGAGGAGGCGGGGTCGGGCATGTGTAATAAAATTCCAATTTTACATGGTCTATGCAGTAATTATCCTCGGAGCCAATTCTGGGAACCAGCATGGAATTACTCCAAATATTTCCCACAATGTATGTGTTATCGGTATAATCAATACTCAATTCGTAATCCTGAGACCAGTTTCCGTTGCTGTCCATCATACCCATAAAGGTTTCAGACCAGACCGGCAGGTCATCACACTGGGCGCCCCTTACCGTAACCCTGATTTCGTCTATTGACTGGTAATAGGGGGGTAGAAAACCATACCACGCTTCACCCCAATAATCCAGCGGATCCCACCAGTCATCATTATACCC
>CAYXUG010000066.1:0-10586 GCA_964468655.1 uncultured bacterium
AAAAAAGTTAACTTAAATTACCAATGTGTAAACCATGTCTATCCAAGTGTCAAAAGTATTTTGATTTTTCATTTGACAAAGAAAAGATTTAGGTTAAATTAAACCATCGCACATCTAGTGTCCTTTTATTTTTTTCACTTTTTTCTCACATCAACCTGTAAAGGGTATCAATTTAATACAATTAAAAAATGGATATAAACAAACTCCAAGCATTAAAAATTAATGAGCTGACAAAAGTTGCCCAGGAACTGAAAGTTCCCGGATATTCCGGTTTAACAAAACAAGATCTTATTTTGCAGATTCTTAAAACAGGTGCAGAAAAATCCGGTGAAATGGTATCAATGGGAGTCCTGGAAGTCATGCAGGAAGGGTACGGGTTTCTTCGCTCACCAAATTTTAACTATTTACCGGGGCCTGATGACATCTATGTGTCACCCTCTCAAATAAAACGGTTTGGGCTACGTACAGGTCACCAAGTATCCGGACATATAAGACCACCAAAAGATAATGAACGGTTCTATGCTCTTTTAAAGGTAGAAAAAATAAACGATAATCACCCTGATGAATTAAAAAAGACAACCCTGTTTGATAATTTAACTCCTCTTTATCCTGAAGATAGAGTTAATCTCGAAACGACTTCAAAGGAATTTTCCATGAGAATTTTGGATCTCATGGCGCCTATAGGTTTCGGTCAACGTGGTGTAATTGTAGCTCAGCCTAAAACAGGGAAAACAATTCTGTTACAGAAAATCGCCAATAGCATGTTATCCAACCATCCCGATACAAAATTAATAGTTCTGTTAATTGATGAAAGACCTGAGGAAGTCACCGATATGAAGCGCAGTGTTGATGCAGAAGTCATCAGTTCAACCTTTGATGAACCACCAGAGAGGCACGTTCAGGTTGCCGGGATGGTACTCAAAAAGGCAAAATGCATGGTTGAATATGGACATAATGTAGTGATTTTATTAGACAGTATAACCAGACTTGCCAGAGCGCATAATACAGTTGTGCCTCACAGCGGTAAAATTCTTTCGGGCGGGATTGATGCAAATGCCCTTCACAAACCAAAGAGATTTTTCGGTGCTGCAAGAAACATAGAAGAAGGGGGTAGTTTAACTATTATTGCAACTGCCCTAATTGATACAGGCAGCCGTATGGACGATGTCATTTTTGAAGAATTTAAAGGTACGGGCAATATGGAACTTGTTTTAGACAGGCGACTAAGTGACCGACGAATCTTCCCCTCTTTTGATTTAATTCGGTCCGGAACAAGAAAAGAAGAACTTCTGCTTAATAAAAAAGAACTTTCGAGAGTTTGGATTCTTCGAAAAATATTAAATGAAATGACACCTATTGAGGCAATGGAATTTTTTCTCGACCGAATAAAACGAACCAACAAAAATAAAGAATTCTTAGATACTATGAGCCATTAAACTAATTATTTATCTTATATCTTTCTCATTATTTAATGTTTAAAAATAACTCATCTATAAATTCTATTGTTTTACGTCTATCCACCGATAAACCAGTACGTAAAACACCCTACCAAGTGAAAGGATTAATAATAAAAACATTTCCTGATGAACCCATTGTCCCCTTCATTGATGGTTCATATAGGAATCAATACCTTTATCCAAGAGTTCAAGTCAAAATATTAAATGAACAAATTCATTTTGTGGGGATCAAAGAGGGTGTGGAGCCAATCCTTTCAGTAGTTGAAAAATTGGAATGTATGGATTTTGGTAATATAACCTTTATCATAAAAAATAAGGAAATCGGAGTCGAAAAAGATAAACTTAAGCCTGTTTCAAAACAAATCAGGTATAAATTTTTAACACCTTGGATCGCCCTCAATAACGCAAATCTAAAAAAATTCAAAACTCTCCACGATGATAACAAAATACAATTCCTTCTGAAACTATTAAATCAGAATATTATCTTTATTGCCAAGGAACTTGGAATAAAACTTAATAATAAAGTGCATTCTGAATTGAAATTGGACTCTCTGTTTCCCAAAATTGTAAATGATGGACAGGTCGGTGCATTTACAGGGGAATTTCAAACAAATTTTTTATTACCAAACTTTCTTGGTATTGGTATTGGAATTACTAAAGGTTATGGTGTAATGTTCGGTCAATACAATCCGTCTGACTTTAATTTTGATTCAAAAATCACCACACCCACTACCATTGATGGAAAATCAATCGAAATTCCATCACAAAAATCACCAATTAAAACTTCCGGCTCAATCCCCATGCAGATGAGTAACCAGCAAAAATCACTTGAACCTGATTCAAAGGAGCCAAATTATAACAAAACTAAATTCCACTTACGGAAACATAACGATTAATTAATTCTAATTTTATTAAAATGATAGCTGACAGAGTATCAAGAATCCAGCCCTCTTTCACGCTGGAAATGACCGCAAAAGCTGCAGACTTGCGGAACAAAGGTATTGATGTGATTGACCTCGGTGTAGGTGAGCCTGATTTCAACACACCAGAAAATATCAGGCAAAAAGCAAAAGAAGCCATGGATAGTGGATTTACAAAATATACTCCCGGGTCCGGATTATTGGAGTTAAAAAAAGCTATTTGCCTGAAATTAAAACGTGATAATGATTTGGATTATGAGCCGAGCAATATCATAGCTTCCAACGGTGCCAAACACAGCCTCAGCACCGCTTGCCAGGTACTTTTTAATCCCGGAGATGAGGTTATAATCTTTGCCCCCTATTGGGTTTCTTTCCCTGAATTTGTACGGTTAGCGGATGCAGAACCTGTTATTGTTAATACATTGCCAGAGAAAAACTTTGATCCCGATTTCAGTGACCTCAAGGTAAAAATCAGTGAGAAAACAAAAGGAATGATCATTAATTCTCCCTCAAACCCCACCGGCTCTGTCTGGGATAAATCTATCCAGTTAAAACTCATTGATGTGGCACACAAACACGGTTTGGTTATTCTATCTGATGAGTGTTATGAAAGTCTAGTTTACGATAAATCATTCATCAGTACCGAAAAATTGAATAATAAAGGTGTCACTATTTTAACGATTCAGAGTTTATCCAAAACATACGCCATGACTGGGTGGCGGATAGGGTATACAGCTGGGGATCCAAAAATAGTTAAAGCAATGGGGAAAATACAGGGACAGGCAACCTCATGCCCGAATTCCATTGGACAGAAAGCAGCAATAGAAGCTCTTACTGGTGATCAGAAAAAAGTTTCGGAAATGCAGGAAATATTTCGAAAACGAAGAATTATTATGATCGAAAAACTTAACAAAATACCTCATATAACCTGTCCCATACCGGGTGGTGCATTCTACGCTTTCCCGAATGTTGAACATTACCTGAATAAATCTTTTAATGGAAAGAAAATGTCCACATCATTTGATCTTTGTGATTATATTTTGGATTATGCAAAGACGGTATCGGTGGCCGGTTCCGGTTTTGGAATGGATGGTCATATCCGTCTTTCTTATGCAACAAATGAAGAAACTTTTCTTGAAGGTCTCAATAAAATTGAAAAATCATTAAGTCAGTTGAATTAAGAGGAAAAGAGATGAAAAAGAACATACATCCTGAATATTCCATAGGAACAGTCTCCTGTGCCTGCGGCAATTCATTTCAGGTGAGAAGTACCGTAGGTGATATGAGAGTAGAAATTTGCTCCGCGTGTCATCCATTTTTTACCGGTAAACAAAAGTTATTGGATACAGCCGGAAGAATTGAAAAATTCAGAAAAAAATACAATATAAAAACTACCGAAAACTAGTAACTTTAATACCAAAACGGCTTTCTCATTTTTCTTTCAGGAAAGCCGTTTTGTTATATCTGCATGTTAGATAAAATCAAAGAAATTATTGAAAAATACAATGCGATTACTGAACAGCTTGGTGATTCTGCCATAGCATCTAATCCAAAACAATACAGCGAACTTGCAAAGCAGCACAGTGAGCTTGACACCATAGTTTTAAAAGGGAAAGAATACATAAAACTATCTGATGAACTGGAAGAAAATGAAGCAATTTTGGCTGGCGATGATGATGAATTGATTGACATCGTCAGAAGTGAGATTGAAGAGCTTAAACTCAAACATTCTTCACTGGAAGATGAGTTAAAATTGTTACTCATACCTAAAGATCCACGAAAAAATAAAAATGTCATTGTTGAAATCAGAGCAGGAACGGGGGGAGAAGAAGCGGCGCTTTTTGCTGCTGATCTATTTAGAATGTATAACAAGTTTACGGAAAAAAAAGGATGGAGTACCAAAGTCCTCAGCAGCCATGAAACCGGAAATGGCGGCCTTAAAGAAGTTATATTTTCAATTCAGGGTAAGGGCGCTTTCGGTGAGTTGAAATTTGAGGGTGGCGTACACAGGGTGCAGCGGGTTCCTGAAACAGAATCAAGTGGGAGGATTCACACGTCTGCTGCAACTGTAGCTGTGTTAACTGAAGTTGATGAAATTGATTTAGATATAGATTCTTCAGACCTTAGAATTGATACATTCAGAGCTAGCGGTGCCGGGGGTCAGCATGTGAACAAAATAGAATCCGCTATCCGGATCACTCACATTCCTTCAGGATTGGTGGTAACCTGTCAGGATGAAAAATCACAGCATAAAAATAAAACCGCTGCTATGAAAGTTCTGCGGGCACGACTTAAAGCAATTGAAGAGGAAAAACAGCATCAAAAAATTGCGGCTGAAAGAAAAAGCATGATATCAACAGGCGACAGAAGTGCTAAAATTCGCACTTATAATTTCCCACAAGGCAGAGTCACAGATCACCGCATCAATCTAACCCTTTACAAACTCGATGCTATTCTGCAGGGTGATCTGTCGGAACTGATTGGAAAGCTATTGCTAGCAGATCAAGTGGTACTGCTCCAAACTAACTGACGACTTTGTCCCAGTTAGATACTCTCTCAAAAGACTGGCGCATAATCGACCTCGTAAATTGGGGTAAAGAATACTTCCATTCGAAAGGGTTTGAAAATCCACGAAAAGAAATTGAATGGCTCTTGTGTGATTTATTATCCCTTTCCAGGGTTGAACTATATCTCCATTTTGAAAAATTAGTAAATCAAACAACCCTTCATAATTTGAGGAAGTGGATAAAACGGCGGTTAAAGGGTGAGCCACTTCAATACATCACTGGTAAAACGGATTTTTTTGATTCAACTATTCTATTGCATACCAGCGCTTTAATACCTCGGCTCGAAACCGAACTTTTAGTAGAAATCACAATTGATCTTGCAAAGAAAAACCAAACTGAGTCGATTCTTGATATTGGCACAGGCACCGGATGTATTGCCATTGCATTGGCGCTCAAACTGAACAACTGTGCCATTGAAGCAGTTGATACCAGCCAACAGGTCCTTGATTTAGCAAAGGAAAACACCAAACTGAATAATGTAACGAAAAATATAACATATACAAAACTGGATATCCTCAATGATACAATCTGCAATAAATATGATATCGTTGTCAGCAATCCGCCTTACGTGAGTAGGCAAGACTACGAAATGTTACCTAAAGAAATTAAAAACTACGAACCAAAGGATGCTCTCACGGATATGGATGATGGGTTGAAGTTCTACAGAAGATTCACTGAAATTGGGAAGCAGATTGTAAATCAAGATGGCTATATAGTAATTGAACTCGGTGGAAATGAGCATGCTCAAAAAGTAAAACAGCTCTTTGAACGTAATAATTTTTCAGAAATTTCTTTGTTTAAAGATTATAATGGTGATTTCCGGGTTATGACTGTTAAAATTTGAAAAACATTACCAATTTATGCCGGTTTAAATTGCACATTTAATCAATTTCGACTTAACTATAAAGGATCATTTTATTTTGAAAGCGATTATGGGAATTATTCAACTGCTTCGTCCCCTCAATGTTTTACTGGGTATTACATCCGTAATCATATCCTATCTGATCTTAAAATCTTCTGAAAGTGTCACCACATTGGTCCAAGGTTGTTTTACGGTTGCCTTTCTCGCTGGCGCCGCGAACGCTTTGAATGATTACTGCGATTATCAATCTGACACGATTAATCACCCAGACCGTCCTTTGCCGTTAAACTTAATTCCCAAACAAGCGGCTCTTTTAATTAGTATCTTACTTTTCATTACAGGCAATTTCATTGCATTCTTTATTAACAAAAATACGTTTATTATTTCCGCGGGCATCGCAACTCCGGTAATGATAGCATATAATATTTGGTTGAAGGGAACACCTTTATTGGGAAACATTGTTGTTTCAACAATATTAGGTCTCGCTTTTATTTTTTCCGGTGCTTGTTTTAATCAAATGTTAGGATTGACAATCCCCGCACTTCTTGCTTTTGGATTCAGCGTTACCAGAGAATTTGTCAAAGATATTGCTGACATAGAAGGTGATAAAAATGAAAACATAAAAACTTTTCCAGTAATATTTGGAATAAAAAATTCCTTAATTGTAGTCAAGCATTTGATTGTTTTAACGGGAATTGGGACACTACTTCCCTACTGGTTAGATATTTATGGAAAAAATTATTTATATACCGTCATCTTGGGAGTTGAAATTCCTCTCCTTTATTCGCTATTTTCACTTATGAAATTTCCTTCAATTTTGACCTGTAAATCAATTTCACATCTTTTAAAAATTTGCGTTATTTTTGGACTTTTAGCTATTTACCTGGGGTGAATCAATGAGTGCAGAATTTGTTCACCTCCATAACCACTCCGATTATTCTCTTCTGGATGGTGCACAAACCATTTCTTCTGTCATCAATACCATGTCAGATCTTAATATGGAATCTGTCGCAATCACAGAACATGGGAACCTCTTTTCCGCCATCAATTTTTACAAAGATGCCAGAGAAGCGGGTATCAAACCAATTATCGGCTGCGAAATCTACGTCGCACAGGGAAGCAGATTTGATAAAAAACCAAAAGCATCTTCAGGGTGGGGTAATAACCATTTGGTCCTTTTGGTTCAAAATTACACTGGATATAAAAATCTCATTAAACTGGTGACTGTTGGATTCCTTGAAGGATTTTATTACAGACCCCGTGTTGACAAAGATCTGATGAAACAATATAATGAAGGGCTCATTTGCCTTTCAGCATGTCTCAAAGGGGAAGTACAGGAATTGGCCGTTAACGGTGATTATGAAGGTGCTAAAACAGCTGCCCTTGAATATTCGGAAATATTTCCGGGAAGGTTCTACCTTGAATTGCAAAATCACAAAATTCCTGAAGAAGATGTTGCCCGCGATATCATTAAAAAACTAGCAGCTGAGCTTGATATTCCACTCGTAGCAACCAATGACTGTCATTACTCGCGGAAGGAAGATTGGGAAGCCCACGATATTATGTTCTGCTTAGGAACAGGAAAAGACAGAAACGACCCCAACAGGCAGCGATATGCTACTCCAGAATTTTATTTTAAGAGTCAGGATGAAATGTGGAAATCGTTTAAGGATTATAATAATGCCGTGGAAAACTCCAGATTAATCGCTGACTCCTGCAATTTGGAAATTCCCCTTGGTGAAACTCTGCTCCCCACTTTTCCCATGCCTGAAGAATCAAAAGATATTCTGCCAGACATATATTTAGAAAAACTCTGTTTTGATCAACTTCACAACCTGTATGGTGAGGTAACTCCTGAACTCGAGAACCGTCTGAAATATGAACTTGGCATTATTAACAAAACCGGATTTACAGGATATTTTCTCATTGTCAGGGATTTTGTCAAATATGCAAAAGATAAAAGTATCCCTATAGGCCCCGGAAGGGGTTCGGTGGCTGGTAGTCTCGTTGCCTACACCCTCGGCATTACAACCATAGACCCGTTAAAATATCACCTTCTGTTTGAAAGATTCCTGAATCCTGATCGAATCACAATGCCCGATATAGATATTGATTTTTGCTATGAACGTAGAGGAGAAGTTATTGACTACATTAAATCCAGGTATGGAGAAGATTCAGTCACTCAGATTATCACCTTTGGTAAATTGAAAGCGAGACAAGTTGTGCGGGACGTTGGGCGTGTCCTAGGGTTAGATTACAGTCAGGTAGATAAAATTGCAAAAATGATCCCTTTCGGTCCTGGTGTCTCTCTTAAGGATGCGCTAAAAATCAATCCAGAATTACAGCAGTTAGTAAAATCTGATGAAGTTTACAGTGAGATTATCAAATACTCAAAAACACTTGAAGGCATGAACCGGCACGCTTCAACCCACGCTGCGGGGGTTGTCATTACGCCCGGTAAATTAACTGACTATATTCCCCTTTATAAATCATCTCAGGGGGATATCACCTCTCAATTTGACATGAAAGGGCTGGAAGACCTTGGGCTTCTCAAAATGGATTTCCTTGGTCTAAGGAATCTTACTGTAATAGATAAAACTGTCTCATTTCTGAAAGAGCGAGAGATTAATCTTGACATAGAAAAAATCAGCTATGATGACCCTGAGGTCTACAAAATATTTACTTCAGGAAATACCGTTGGAATTTTTCAATTCGAATCTACGGGAATGCGCGAATACCTGAAAAAGCTGAAACCTTCCTGTATTGAAGACCTCATTGCAATGAACGCTCTTTACAGGCCGGGTCCAATGGAAAATATTGATGAATTTATTAAACGCAAACACGGGCAAAAAAAGATAAAATATCTCCATCCAGAGCTCGAACCTATATTAAAAGAGACTTATGGTATTATTGTTTACCAGGAACAGGTTATGCAAATAACTCATTCCATTTCCGGTTTTTCTCTCGGGCAGGCCGATTTGCTCCGAAGAGCCATTGGTAAAAAACAAAAATCTCTCATGAAAGCTCAGAGAAATAAATTTATAGATGGTGCTAGGAAAAATAATATCGAGAAAACAACAGCAGAAGAAATATTTGATCTCATTGAGAAATTTGCCAAATACGGATTTAATAAAAGCCACAGCACTGCATACGCAATAATTGCATATCAGACAGCTTATTTAAAAACTTACCACCCGGCGGAATTCATGGCAGCAAATCTTACCAGTGAAATTACAAATACAACAAGAGTGGTAACACTCATCAGTGAGTGCCAGAAAATGGATATTAATATTCATCCGCCCGATATCAACGAATCTGAAATAACATTTAAGGCATTGGATGAAAAAAATATATCATTTGGTTTGAATGCGATTAAGAATGTGGGGTCAAAAGCAGCAGAAAACATCGTTTCATCAAGGAAAGAGTTCTCTCCATTTAAAACAATTTATGATTTTTGCGAGCATCTTGATCTCCGCCTCATCAATAAAAAAGTTTTAGAAAGCCTAGTAGCAAGCGGTGCAACAGATTCATTAAAAGGTACTCGCTCTCAACAATATGGAGCCGTAGAACAGGCGCTTAAATTTGCACAGCGGATTCAGTCTGAAGCCAGCGACGAGCAAGTCGGGCTGTTTGGCCTCTCTTCTGTATCTTCAGAAATTCATAGAATACCTTCTCTTCCTGACATTGAAAAATGGCCTGAGTCTGAATTATTGAAAAAAGAAAATGAAGTAATGGGGTTTTACCTTACTGGACATCCTCTCTTAAAATATGCGAAGGAAATTGAAAAATTTTCAAATTATGATTTTTTTGATAAAGATAAAGAACCAAACGGTAAAGAATTACGAATTGCAGGAACAGTCGAAGACATTAAAATCCACATTGATAAAAAAAACCAACAGATGGGATTCTTTAAACTTGATTGCCTTGGCGGCAAAGCAGAAATCACTGCATTTCACGAATTATTTAAACAGTATAAACACTTAATTAAAGAGGGTGAGCTTGTATTTGTTAAGGGTAAATCTTCTGCAAGTTTTAATGATAATACCCCCAAAGTTATTGCAAATAAAATTCATGGATTGGCAGACTTTAATAATAATAACATAAAAAAGATCAATATTACAATTGATGTCGAAAAAATACATGAGTCAGATGTTGAAGAATTATTTAATCTTACAAGAGACTACAAAGGAATATCTCCCATATATTTTCATCTGAAGGAAAAAGAACAGAAAAATCCAAAAATAATTTCATCAAAAAATGTGAAAGTCATGCTGACTAAAGAATTATTAACTAAACTTAAAGAAAAATTTGGTGATTCAAATGTCTGGGTTGAAGAATGATTGCAGTACTTCAAAGAGTCAGTAATGCATCCGTGAGTGTGGATGGAAATGTTGTGGGAAAAATTGATAAAGGTCTTCTCATATTTTTAGGCGTTTTCAAAGATGACAATGAAGAAGACATCAATTTTTTATCTGAAAAAATTCCAACTTTCCGTATATTCAAAGATGAGAAAAACAAGATGAATTTGTCTCTCATTGATGTGAATGGCGAAGTGCTTGTTGTAAGTCAATTCACATTGTGTGGAAATTGGCAAAAAGGAAGACGTCCCAGTTTTTTGGATGCGGCAAAACCTGTGCTTGGCAATCAGCTTTATGAAAAATTTGTGGAAAAGCTGAAAAATTTTGGGGGCGCAGTTGAAACAGGTAAATTTGGCGCAATGATGGATGTTTCATTAACAAATGATGGTCCGGTTACATTTGTAATGGATAGTAAAATAAAA
>CAYXUG010000067.1:0-9459 GCA_964468655.1 uncultured bacterium
TTCCAGCATAACCAAGTGAATTTAACACTTGGTCCGAAAAATGACTAATCACCAAAAAAAATACCAATGATTTATCAAATGAACGGTTTGAATTTAACCTCGAAACGTGCGATTAATATATTATTAAGATGATCTATATTCAAAAAGAATATCATTAATATTATTTAATTTGGTTGAAAAAGTGTATCGGGGAGTGTTTCTATTGTATGCTGTGGAAATGATTCATAAACATTTAAAATTCTAAAATCAGTTAAACTATAATTGAAATTGTTGTATTGTCCATCAAAAGTAATAATGAGTTCAATGTTAATAAATAAAACTTTTGAAACTTTTGTGGGAAATAACAAGGTGGAAAAAAAATGTGTTAGACGATAATTCAATTCTGTTTCTAAGGTACTTGGATCAGTTTCAATATTGGATCGCACATCCCTTACTCTACCGATAGGATCTATGACACATTGGATTATTCCTTCTCCCGAGTAGGATGCATCATCACTCATTACTTCACCTATTATTTTATTTATGTACTTTTGATTTTGGTGGATGACTTTTTTAATATGAATTAATGACCAGTTTGAATAGTAGTCTAATTTATTGTTTGCCATAAACTCCACATATCCCTCAACAGTATTTACGGCATCTGATCTGGCTTTGTCCATGTTTAGTTGATAATCGTTAATTATTAGTGATTTTTGAATGTTTTCTCTCATTTGTTCAATTCTTAGTCTGTCTGCTTTAACTAATTCGTCATTCTCGATTGCTTCCACTATCTCTTTTATATCTTCTCTGTTTCCTGCTGCATAATCCCAGTGATCAAAACCGTGGGCACCAAATTCATTCAGGACTGGTTTATATATAAACTGTTGGAATGAATAACTCAAATCATTGCTTGGGACCTGTTTCGTCAGTTCGGTGCTGAATATGGCAATCTCCATTGAACGGTTGTAAATCCAATTTTCAGAATAAATAAATACCTTTATTCTGTCGTCCACTTTTATGTACAAAAACACTTCTGCCCTCCTAAGTCCCTTTCTTATTGTTCGAATATTTGTTAACAACTGGTGATCCTCATAATCTAGAATAGCTATTTCATATCCAATATTTTGAAGTATTTCAGAACAGATTGGTATGACTTCATTTTGCGGAATGGAGTAATTGAAAAATCTTACCATGGGTGGAGGACTCGGGCAAGCAGAAAAACGGAAAGCTGTCAAAAAACAAAGGGAGAAACAAGATAAAGTAAACAAAAAGTGTTTACTTTTTCTTCCATTAATAACTTTCAAGTATCTCTTTTTCAGATATTTCCTCTAAAGAATCTTGGGTTGCATATCCAAAATAATTGGAATTGTAATAGTACAAAATCAATGATGAATTCAAATCTTCAAAAACAGGTACATCCAGTTGGGATACCTGGACTTGAGCATCAAGCAGCAATTCTACATTCAACGAATCTACAATCCAGGATGATCTGAAATATGATTGAGAAATTAGGGGGAATTTTGAGAGGATATACTCCAAGTCGGTACCCAGTTCATTTCGCGTTGTCCGTTTTGGTTGCACATTATATTTTTTTATGACAATATTTTCTATCCTGATGAAATTGCCAATCAATTCATCCATTGCCACGGAATTTAAAATGTACATGATTTTCACCTTCCAAAAACCAAGATCAGAAAAATAGTAGGTAAACCGCACAGAATCCGGACCCATTTTTCCATAAACATTAACCATTTTTCCGTTACCTGCAAATTTTGAAGAATCTAATTCAAGTAATTGAATCATTTCGTCAGTTGTTATTCCCCAATTCAATCCCTGAAAAACTTTAACCTGTATTTCTTCCTCAACAGCAGTTGTATCTTCATTTGTAGTGGTATCAATAATTGCAGAGGGTTCTGACTCCATTTCAGGTAATGTGTCAGTTTCCATTTCTTCGTTCACAATTAAAGTTGTATCAATATTATCTTCAACTGATGTTACGATTGAGGTATCTATATCATCTAAGTCAAAATCATCTTCAATAACAATTCTGGTAGTATCTCCATCCTGAAACGATGTAAAAATAAACGATGCAGCAATTACTCCAATAGCAAGTGATTTTTTCATACTGTTTTCCTCTGTTTTGAAAATTCATCCATAATAGACTCGACTTGTTTTTCTGTCATAGCATTTGAACCAAAAAGATGTTTCCTTTGTGTTGAATCCAAATCGTCATATTGGGAGTATCTTCCTTTACGTTTGAAAGACTCACCATTTATTCTATCGCGTCCCAATCCGGAGTGAAGCGGTTTTGTTTCCCAGACCAGCCGTTTGATGTTTATGAGATGCATTGGAGAAATATTGTCTCCCGTAATTGATCCTCCCCAACTTCCTGAACCTAATGTCATTGCCGGGACTAAGTCCGTTGAATATCCTACACTTCCATGAGGAGCGGGTGTATTGACGCAAACTCTTAACGCAGTTACTTTTTCACTGAATCGTCTAACAATGTCTTTATTGTTTGAATGAATGACAGCCGTATGCCCGACGCCATGGAAAAGAGTAATTTTGCGGGAGACTTCAATTCCGCAGTTTGCATCATCAACCACATAATAACCCAAAACAGGCGATAGCTTTTCACGGGAGAATGGAAATTCCTTCCCCACTCCACCCAATTCAACGAGAAGAACTCGAATAGTCTGATTAACCGTAAATCCAGCAATCTCTGCTATTTTTTGTGGTGTCTGGCCAACTACACTCGTATTTAATTGACCTTTCTCATTAAACATAAGTTTCTGAAGTTTTTCCATCTCATCGCTATTAATCCAATAAACCGGCTCATTTTTCAGTGCATCCCGGACTTTTTTATCAATTGTTTTCTCAACAACCATTGTTTGTTCGGAGGAGCAGATCAAACCATTATCGAATGATTTCCCGGCAATAATATCCCGAACTGCCTTTTTCACATTAGCTGATTTTTCAATAAACGCAGGTACATTCCCCGGTCCAACGCCATAGGCAGGTTTGCCTGAACTGTGTGCTGCTATTACAATGGCTCTTCCACCGGTTGATAAAATCACATTTACAAACTTATGCTGCATGAGCCGCTGTGCTGCTTCAACTGACGGTTCAGTGATACATCCAATAATGCCAGGAGGAGCCCCTGCTTTAAGGGCTGCATTCTTCATAATTTCAGCAGCAGCACAGGTACATCTTGCCGCTCTCGGATGGGGACTCAAGATGATTGCATTTCCAGATTTCAATGCGATGATGATTTTATACATTGCCGTGGATGTGGGATTGGTCGTAGGAATAATTCCTGCTACAATTCCCATGGGTTCGGCGAATTCAGTCACTTTCTTCCGGCGATCTTCTTTGATGACACCAACAGTCTTCATTTTTTTGATGATATCCCACAAATCCCTCGTACTGAATTCATTCTTTGTAATTTTATCCTCAAAACGTCCCATACCAGTATCTTCCACTGCAAGTTTTGCAAGTTCAACAGATTTTCTATAGCCTGTATCTGCCATTGCCTTGCAGATTTCATCAATCTTTTTCTGGGAAAAGGTACTGAATTTTTTCTGTGCTTCTGAAGCAGCCTGACAGAGATCTCTGATTTGCTGAGAAGTTATGAGATCTTTATCCATTCAATTATGGATTCCTGTCCTGGCTTAAAATAAACGGAAGATAATTAATCACAAAAAAACCAAGTGCTGTAATGATGGCAGCTTGTATAAATAATCCTGCTCCAACGGCTATGCCAATTACTGCTGACAACCAGAATGGTGAAATTTTCTGCATAGCTTTTATCCAGCTTTCGTTCTTCTGGAATTCGCTGTATGAAATAATACCAATTGCAATAAGCAATCCGGCAACAATAAAACCTCCTGAATCAAACCTGTCTGCTATTGTAACGATAGTAGTTGATACAATGGAAATCATACAAAAAAGTCCAATTTTATCCCGGAGAATGGGGGATTTTTCATTCATAAAAAGTGGGATAACCAATCCGGCCGCTATGATTACTTTAATTGCAAATCCAATGGCGCTAAACATTTGACCTCCTTAAACAATTTGAAATTGATAATTTTACTGACAGTGCTAAACTGATTTTACACGATGAATGATGAATAGTCAATGGAATTATCAATTCCGCCATTTTATCAATTAATGATATTTCCTATCCTGTTAAATCGCGGAAGACCAGACTTAAAATTCCATGACATCCATGTAATGACGGCTTCCCCCAATAGAAGACTATGGGGTACAAATCCCCAATATCTCGAGTCAGCGCTGTCATCGCGATTATCGCCCATCATCCAGTAATAATCCTGTTCAACCATATACGATATCAATTCTTCAAATGGAACACCATCCAGATACAACAGATGAACAATTTGATCAGGTAACTTAAAACTCCAAATGTTCACCAACCACCCGTTCGGATTGCTATGGCTGTAATATTTCATCCGCAGTTCCTTTACTTTTCTTGTTGTGGCAAAATCATCTGATCTGCTTCCGATTCCTGATAAATACCGCCTGTAAATATCGTTGGGATCATTCATTGTAAATGTCAGGTCTTTATTTTTAATCTCATGACGAAGAGTCACTTCATGGCCGTCCATCAGCATTAATGGAATCAAGTATTCCCATTCCGTAGTATCGGATATGAAAATTTCATCTCCTTTTTTGGGAATACGAATCTGTTTCATATAATCCCTGTTTCCAGAATTAGAGAGAAATATCCCCTGTTGTACAAAGTTTTCATCCAATATTCTTCGATCTACAAATTTCCCATTTTCCGGAAGTATAAACTCCTCACCACCAACAAACAGTTTTTTATTTGAGATATTTATTGTCTGCCCTGCTACCGCAACAAGCCGTTTTACATATTTCTGGAAAGAATCTCTTGGATAGTTAAAAATAGCAACATCTCTCTGTTGAGGCACTTTGTAAGCAGGAAATCTCATCCACGGAACTTCAAATCCAATTTCTGTGTAGGGAATTCCGATCCAGTTGGGCGTTCTCATTCCATAAACGAACTTGTTACCGAACAGGAAATCCCCGGTCAAAATGGTATTTTCCATGGAACCGGTGGGAACAACATACGCTTCCACAACAGTTGCACGCAGTGAAAGAGCAATCAGAAATACTGTACCTAATGATGGCTCTCTAAAACCAAAAATACCCAAAATAATCCCGGCTAAAAAACTACCAGATGTCTGAAAGAAAAAGAAGCCAAGTCCCATGCCAATACCCGCGCAAACAATACCCCCAAATATCCGGTATTTAATATTTAAGGAAGGAGCATTTGATCCTTTTCCTTTCGGTTCTGCAAATAGAAAATCTTTTATTTTCGAGTTCATTTCATTCTTCCTGAGTAAAACAGGGTTCTAATTTAACAGTCTTACCAGTAACAGCCAAACGGGTTTATTCAAAGTAGAAATAATGAGCAGAACAAAACTGATTCTAATTCTTCAATTCAGGCAATCTTTGTAGTGCCGGAGTTTTGGTTTTCCATACCCGAATAATACTGTGATAATATCAAACCGGTAATCTGTTTCCTGTTCATGGGAAGCGATATAAATATCAAATGCATTGGAAAGTTTTTCCAACTTCGATTCATCTATCTTATCCTCCGGTTCCCCAAGAGTAGTCTGTGTAGCAGATTTTACTTCAACAAAAACAGTGGTCATGGCATTAATTGCCACAACGTCTATTTCACCATAGGGAGCTGCATTAAAATTCATTTTTTGGATGGAATATCCCTGATGAACAAGGTACCGGGCAGCCAACTGCTCCCCCCATTTTCCTAATAACCGGTTTTCTTTTAAATGATTTAGTGATGGTAAATTATCCTTTACAGGTGAAAATGATTTTCTGTGGATTGAACACGCTTTCAATTCACTAATTATTTTCATGTGCTGAGGAGTGCCGTACCCCTTATGTTTTTCAAAACCATAATCCGGGAAAACATTAGCATAGTTTTTCATGATATGATCCCGTGTGACTTTTGCAATGATAGAAGCTGCGCTGATCAAAGGTACTGTTTCATCACCACCAATAATACCTTTATTCGGCACTACCTGATCAGGGAGACCGTATCCATCAATCAAAACTTCATCAGGTCTTGGGTTGAGCTGACTGATGGCTTTTCTCATTGCCCGGCGAGTTGCCTGTAAAATATTGGTACGGTCGATTTCATCTTCATGAACAATGCCAATTCCGATTGAAGTTGCTTTATCCTTTATTTCACCAAACAGTTTTTCACGCTTTAATTCAGAAAGTTTCTTTGAATCCTTCAGTCCCTCAATTCCATGGTCATCAGGAAGTATAATTGCTGATGCTACAACTGGACCCGCAAGAGGACCCCGCCCGGCTTCATCTACCCCTGCTATGTGTCTCATTTTCGTTCATATTTCCCCATGAGTTTAGTCTTCCCAAGAATATGACCATCCATAGCACGTTTCAATTCCCACCATTGTGAAGAGGATTTTAGACTTAGTTCAGGTAAATCCAGAGCAAACAGGGTAAATATATATCTGTGAGGACCGTGACCCGGCGGTGGGCATGGACCGTTATAGCCAATCCTTCCCCAACTGTTCATTCCCTGTGTCATGGATTTCTGATCAGATGATGGAATGTTTTTATTGAAATTTAATGTACCGGCTGGAATATTCCAGCAGATCCAGTGTACCCAGGTTCCAACCGGAGCGTCCGGATCGACACAGGTCAGTACAAAGCTTTTTGTCCCTTCCGGTTTCTTTAGCCACTTCAAGGGTGGGGATATATCTTTACCTTCACAAGTAAATAGACTGGGAATAATATGAGAATTTTTAAATTCAGAAGATGATATTGTAAATTTTGCCATGTCGATTTTCTCCTTTGGTTGTGCAATGAATGAATTTATTAAACTGATTGTCAGTAAAACTGCAGTAAATAAAACGTTTTTCAAATGTTATTTTAATAGAAGCATCTTTCTTGTTATTTGATTATTTCCCAACGTCAATCGATAAAAATAAACTCCGCTGGGAAAACCGTTTGCATCCCAGGTTATTTCATAGTTTTCTGCCACAAGTTTTTTATTTAATAATGTTTTGACCAACCGTCCGTTGATATCGAATATTTGAAGAGACGTTCCGGTTGAACGTCTTTTTGAGACGATCGAACCGATCGTCTCTACTGGGATTGTAAATTTAAACGTTGTAACAGGGTTAAACGGATTGGGATAATTCTGATGCAGTACAAATTTTTCCGGTAATATCGGTTCATTTACTACGGAAGCTGTGGAAGGAAATTCAAAAGCGCCCATATCGGGAGCGGTGCCTTCATATTCATCTTCACTCAAATCGACCAGTGTGTCTCCCTCCCATACGAAGAAAGCGGTTCCTGCATCAATGCAGGGGGAATTTTCCTGGAGGGAGTAATCATCGTTTTCTGAGTAAACAAATTGAGGATCGGAGTTTATATTATTATCCCCCCAGTCTAAAGTACCATTATCATTTGTAATTATTCCTTGTTCACCTCCTTCAATATTTGAGTAATCAACCATTATAGAATTTGGATCATAAATGTGATAAAAAAATACTTCCTCTAACGAATTATCCCATATTATTGAATTCAACAATTTTAAATGTGATTTTGCCATAAAAATTCCCCCCCCATGACTATTTGATTCAGTAGTTATATTTTGGGATATAGTGACATTTGAAATTATTACACCAGAGCATTCCCACAGAACAATCCCACTACCACTATGAGCATGATTATTAATTATCAGAGCATCTCTAATTATAGGATTTGAATAAATAGAGTATATACCTCCTCCAAATAAAGCTTTATTGTCATTAATTATTAAATTATTCAACATCGGGCTAGCATTGTAAAGGTATATACCACCCCCCTCATAATCCCATAATCTCTCGTGTGCCCATCCATTCTTAATTGTAAAGGAACTTATTAATGTTGTGTTGTCAATGATACCGCCCAATTCTTCTTCAAATCGTACCACACTTGCCAAAGAATCACCATCAATAATGCAATCATCCTCACCACTGCCAATCAGTTTTATACCATTAGTGGCAGGCCAAGTTATATTCTCTACATAAGTCCCTTCAGCAACCAATACTGAATCACCCTCGCTTGCACTATTCAACCCATGTTGAATGGTTGCAAAAGGATATTCTACTGAACCATCTCCCGTTGAATCAGAGCCGGAGGTTGAAACGTGCCATACAGGACCTTCGTATTCCACTTCTACCATATTGAACTGCAGAACTGTCAAATACCCTTCCAAATCGCTGGCATAGACATATCCATTGCCGGTGAAAGGATAAGCACCCCAACAGCCGTAAAACCCCGGTGAATCGTTCAGAGCATAGGTATCATATCGGGTTACTTCTACGGGGTTAGCCGGATCACTGATGTCCAAAACCATTACACCGCCGGTGTAGTGAGAAATGTAGGCAAAATCCCCCATAATATGTGTATTGTGAGCAATCTGGTTCACGCCAAGGTATTCACCCGAAAATTCTATATTATTCATGTCGGATATGTCCCAAATCTTCACAGTTTTATTGGTTGTCTCTTCCGTTGTCATGGCAAAGTTTCCGTCATCTGATGGCCAGATGTTATGCACATACCCGCTGGCCGGGATGTCCATCCTTGCCATCAGTTGGGGATTTTCTTTATCGGTCAAATCATAAATGGAAAATGATCCATTTGATCCTTCAGCGATATAAACAGTATCGTTCCGGGCATAGACATCGTGGATATTGGCTGTGTTGATAAATCCCACATCTTCCGGATTTTCGGGGTTTTCGAGTGTTACAACCCGGACACCTGAATAATTCTGTTTCAGGATGTATGCATATCCTGTTGCCGTATCAATAGACAAATTGTGCGACCTTACATCGCTCCCACTGATGTACGAATCCACAAAACGGACACTGTCCGGAAGTGGCGACATATCAATAATCATGAGTCCTTGATTTGTACCTATCATTTCAGCCGCCACATACGCATAATGACCGTATGTTTTTATATCCCGGTGGTAGTAGTAATCGTTGTCTGAAGGTCCCGTTACAATATCACATACTGTCATGTCCGATGCTCTCACAAAAGCGACCCCTTCCAAAATCCCCATGATGGCATATTCTTCACCATCGGGAGCTGTCCATCCCCAGACATCTGACCCTCCTGTTGTATCACCGCTGAGCCACTCTTCAGATTCAAACCATATTCTCCCAACAAGATCGAGCGAATATTCCATTGATTGAGCTTGACTGTTTGCAGTCAATATTAAAATAGTAAAGAGAAAAAGATATTTTTTTGATTTCAATTGCCAGCCCGCATGAAGATTAAATTGGTAATCATAATTTAAATATACACTTTCTTTTTCTGACCTTCAAGTGTTGACCCGACTTTTTTTGACACTTGGATAGACATGGTTTACACATTGGTAATTTAAGTTAACTTTTT
>CAYXUG010000068.1:0-9188 GCA_964468655.1 uncultured bacterium
TACGGGCGATCATACTTTATCGGTCATATTAAAAGCCACCCGAAAGAAGTGACAGTGTAAGGCTCCACCCGGCAATGTCCTTTATTCAAGAACTTGCAATGTGGGGGTGGCCATCTTCCTTCGGGCGCTCATTGTTTTGTTTCTCTTCTTTCCTAGTGTCAGGATGTTTTTATTTACCCCGGCTCGTACTGTGATTCACACGTGAACAAGCGTGTGGGGTCAAACGATTCCCCGCTTTTTGCCCAACCATACAGCATTTTCAAAAACTTCCTCTGAACAGCGGTATTTGCTCCAACGGACGGCGTGTTCAGTGGAGTGATTTTGGGTATTGGAAACAAAATAAAGATTAGTGTAACATCGAAAATTAGTGGAATGGATTCGCCGTCCGCCAGTGAGTTTCGCCCGTTAGGTGTGTGTAATTTATTAATTTGTTTATTCCCATATGATACTGTAATATGATACTATGCTAAAGCTGGGGAAAAAGTACCAAAGAACATTAGACAATATTTTTGACTCCCCGGTTAGAGCCAATATTAAATGGGATGACATAGAAAAAATGCTCATTGCATTGGGAGCTGAAATAACGGAAGGGCGTGATTCACGTGTGAGAATATATCTTAATAAAATCAGAGCTGTATTCCATCGGCCGCATCCCCAAAAAGAGACAGATAAAGGTGCATTAAAATCAATGCGTCGATATTTAAAAGAAACAGGAGTAAAAAAATGATGACATACAAAGGATATAGCGGTCATGTTTCATTTGATGATGAAGCAAAAATATTTCATGGCGAAGTTCTTGACACAAAAGATGAGATTACATTTCAAGGGCAGTCTGTGGATGAAATAGAAACAGCTTTTAAAGATTCAATTAACGATTATCTTGATTTTTGTAAGGAACGTAAAGAAGAGCCTGATAGACCATTTTCAGGTAAATTTGTAGTCCGTTTAGAACCATCGCTTCATCATAGGATTTACCTAAAAGCTGTCCAATCAGGCAAAAGTCTGAATAGGTGGATTACTGATACATTGATGACCCACTTAACCCGCACTCCACCGGACGGCTAAACTTGGTGCGTGATTTTGAGAATTAGAGACAAAATGAAGATTTGTGAAACCCGCCTACGCTCTGGCTACGGCGGGCATGCAACAATTAGTGGGAGGGATTCGCCGTCCGCCCGCCTGAATGACTAAGTCGGGCAGGCCTGTGAGTTTCGCCCATTATGCCGATATCTTTATGACAAATCGTAAACGAAATGATTAATATTCTACAAAAAGTATCCCTCGTTTCGGTGTTCATATTGCTGTTACCCTTATTGGCAATGCAAATCTCCAATGAAGTAGTCTGGGACCTTGCCGATTTCGTTGTCGCTGGTGTCCTCTTGTTCTGTGCAGGTCTGACGTATGAGTTGGTAGCAAGGAAGGGACGCAATACCACGTACCGATCCGCCGTCGGTGTTGCAGTGGTAACAGCACTTCTCCTTGTCTGGATAAACCTTGCCGTGGGCATCATCGGAGATGAGAACAACGACGCCAACATGATGTATGTTGGGGTGCTTGCCATGGGAAGCATCGGTTCAATTATGGCGCGCTTCCAACCACATGGGATGGCACGTGCCATGTTCGCAACGGCGATCGCTCAGACGTTAGTTGGAGTGATCGCACTGATCGCCGGGTTGGGCTCCATGGGGCCGATCTGGCCGCGGGATATCTTGATTCTGACCGGGTTTTTCACAGCGCTGTGGATCGGATCGGCCTGGTTGTTTCGGAATGCAGCGCGGGAGAAAACTCTTTCGCGCCGGACTGGACCTTATGGTAAATAAACAGAGCAAGCAGCGGCACAATCCTCACTCCACTCACTCCTTTGGCGGTGCGTTAAAGTGTTAAATAAAATTAAATATGCACGTGGGTTTATTCGTTATCATCACCCCGTCCCTTTAATCCTGTCAGCGACAGCGACATGGAAATTCCTATCCCTTTCATGGTATGAATCCAAAGTCCGTTTCTTAATGACAGCGCAAAATCAAACATGACAGGACCTTTGTAAACGCCGAACCCCATTCCCAATTCTTTTGAGTACCTCCCTCCCCAACTGAAACCAATCCTTAACGGAAACCCCGGGAATCGGGTAAATTTCAATCCCATGGACAGTTTCCATTGCTTCTGGACAAACAACCTGTCCTGGAACCCTGCTACAAGATCTGCCGCTACCAGAAAGTCCTTATCAACCTGCTTGGATACACCAAACCTGAAAATAGCAGGATATCGAATGGAGAATTTTTCACCTGTTTTAAATTTTTCCTTGTCATTTTCCGGTATATTTTTCCAATCTTCCAATTTTATAATTACGGTTTCATCCGGTTCCACAACCTGTCCATTGGGAAGTGTTATCGATTCGTCACTATCCAGTACAACCTGAATCACAACACCGTTGGTATCATCTATAAACAATTCACTGAATTCAATATTTTCAAGTTTAGTGCCGCTGACGCTGTCAATACTCCCAACATATAAAATACTTGCGCCGTCTATGACATCCTGTCCTTTGTAGCTGAAAATACCTTTATTTCCATCAACGCCAAGAAGGTCTTTGGTGATGGATGGCCTGTTCCAGTAAATCCTCCCAACCGCATTGATAAGTGAAAATCCCACACGCCACCCGTCAAATTCCTTGAATGTAAAACCCAGATCTAAGCCATATCCGCTGCCGCCAATTCCCTGCCTCAAGAGATACCTCACCGATCCATAAAATGCCGTGGTGTCAGTGACGATATTTGCCAGACTTTCTTCTTCATCAATACCGAGGTAGAAAAATCCTTGCAAAAATTTGATGGTTGCCCCCCATGAAAACTTGTCATAAGGAACAGCAAATGAAAACCCATACTCCGTCAGTCCCATAACTTCATAGCCCAATGTTAAATCCAACGGGCGGTTTAAAGGATTTCCTTTCAAGATCAAATGAAACATATCTTTTGGAATTTTAATATCACCGATCATGACAAAGTCACTGGTAAATGCCATATTGCCGGCAGTATAATTCAATGCCGGAAGCGCCATGTGAGAATCCATCGTAAACCGTAGTCCATCGCCAATTTCATTGAAGAATTCCGTTTTTAATTTCTCGTTTTCACGTTCAAGATTAGCGCCGTTGTATTTGGTGTAATTTTCCAGTGAAAAGAAATTGTTCAAAAGTCCGTAGTTAAGAGTGAACATTTGCCACATAAACGGTTTATCGTGCTGGTATGAGAGATTGGCAGGGTTGACACCAACGGCGTAAATACCATCCGCCAGAACAGTATAGGCGCCACCGAGTGATACCATTCTTGGGTCCCGTTTAATTTGAGCTGGGAGAATATCCCCCAAAACAATTAGAACTGCTAATAGGGTAGCAGTTTTATTTATTTTTGTCATTCTTCCTACTTCCGTAAATCGGTATTGAATGACTATTTGTCATTTGTCCTGCCAGCCCGCCGCCGGGATTTTGATTGCCTCCATTCGTTACTCCGATGAAGTACCCGCTCCTGTCACAGACAGTTTCACTCTCATTGCAGATTCGAAGCCAGAGCGAATCCGAAACATCTGCCGATTCAAGGTTCCACACATATGAATCAGTATTCTCAATGGATTCTTCTGTGATGGATGTCCAGATTTCATTCTCAGAAACATCAGGATTGCTCCCGGTAGATGAAAACAACTTGACGTTTGATGAACCGATATTCTCTCCCAAGGACCGCCAGGTTACTGTAACCGTTTCACCAATTTGAAATTCTTCTCCACCATTAGGGAAAGTGATAATCAGTTCGTCCTCAGAGGACTCAAACAATCCTGAACTTTGAAGTTCAAATGTCATGAATGATTTGATTTCCAATGTATCCCGCATGGAAAAGAAAACTACATTTCCTTCAGTCCCGTTCAGTTGTGTCCTTGTTGTAATAAATTTATCTCCAAGAGAGGTCAGCAGTGCTACCCTGTTTGTGTCCAAACCTGTGATTGCCACGGTATCCCCGGGTACATCAACCATCCCCGGTGTGGGTGGCGGATCAGTTCCTTCCGGTACCAGTGAAACAGGATCAGGCAGTATAATTTTAAACAATGTGTCAACAAATGAAAAAACTGAATCAGGATTTCCTGACCGGATTAAATATGCTACACCATCAACACATTCTGATGAATCGTTCATGAGGGAAAAAATGTACATATCCGGATTTGACGGCGTCAGCGTAGAGCAAGAATTCACAATATAAAGTTCATCCGTAGACGGCCATCCCAAACTGTCTCTCATCATTTCGAGTGTTTCCAATTTACGGTCCAATGGAAATACATCACGGTTCGAAAGAAGAATAGCAAGTTCACCGCCAACCGGTAATCCATTAATTATCCGGGATGTCATGGTTAATTCCTGAATGGCATTTCTCATTCTGCTCCTCGTATCATGAGGAAATTCATCCAATGCAGTAGAATTGACCGGTATAAAAATCATGGTATCCATTCTAACGCTGAATGGCGCCAGTAAATAATATTCTCCCCAGAACTTCGCATTGTCCTCCAATGCTCCAAAACCCCGAATACCCGCATTCGCATCCACAACAATTTCACTCGGATTTAATGTGAGTAAATCCAATATGGTATTGGTGGTATCTGTTGCAAAGATCGTGTCCGAAACCGATGGCTCGGGGTCACTTGCAGAAGTATAGGTATTAACAACCGTACCAATACTGCTGAGCTGGATAAAGGTTTTAGCTGTATCGCCGGTAAATTGGGGCACTCCCAAATCTGCATTAACAAAAACTCGCACAGAATCTCCCGTAGTGCTGTATCCCTTCACAGTCAAATCCATATACAGTGGAAGTTTTATTTGATTATACATAGTGAATTGAAGAATCACTTCTCCAAATGACATTCCCTCGAATCCGGTGGGTACGCCTGCAATTTCCTGGGTCTGCGGGGGAAATGAACAGTCCAAATCTGCTTTTAAGGAAGAAAAATCAAGGTCGGATACATCTACCCCAAGAGAAAATATCCAACCATCTTCACCATCCAGAGGAATATCCACGGTATCCTGTATCGTTTTAATGACAGGCTCTACAATGAATGACTCCAGAGGAATTGTAGGGTTGTTCGGGTCTGGATCATCTGGATTGATGAATGACATACCGTCTAACTTTTTTTCCTCTTCGTATACTGAACCTGAAGTAAGTGTTTGTGCAAAGGTCAATGTATCTCCCGTTGACGTATTAACAAAATTTTTGAATTTTATTTCAAAATCGAGGGAAAAGGGGTATGTATTCCTAACATTTGACATTCCGATAATATTTGTTTTGGGAACATCCGGTGTCCCGGATTGAAAAGTTCCCCCATACACACCTGAAACTTCGCAATCCTCAGCGCTGTAGGCGGCATTTGAAAATTCAATGGGGTCTAAATCAGTAGGAAGGATATATTCATTCACGTCAACCCGTGCATCATCCAAATTTTGAATACTTATGCCAATTTCCAGTACCATATCCAGATTTGTGTTCGGCGCTATGGTTACTGTATCAGATTCTCCTACCCGTTCAAGGGTGAATCCGAATTCAATTCCAACTGCTTCCCCCAGCATTTTATTCACCAACGAGGTTGTTTTATCAAGCTTTCCACCAAAAGAAATATTCGTTGTGTCATGCAGCGCTAAGGTATCAACACCCGATATCAGAGACGATGTGCTGGTTTCAATATTTACGGGAAGATCTACATTTTCTATTAAAGAATGGTAAAAATTGGTTGAATCCGGATCACCTATAATAATTCCTAAAAGCTGAAAAAAAGTAATTTCCCCAAATACCTCATCCGTATCATATAGTGTAAAAACAGTATCGATTCCTCCCATGGTTGATTCAACTGCCTGGGCAATCTCGTTCCAAGCCGATCCAATGATTTTCTGTTCATCCGGTGAAGGAAGAGTTACTAAATTTGGAAGATCAGCAAGATTAGGAATAATTCCATCTATCAGTGCTCCAACAGGGATGGTATCGCTCAATGTAAAATCAAACCCAGTGAAAAAACCTCCGGGAGGTTGTGTCGTATCTGCAAATGAAACACTTAAATCAAGAGGCATTTGAGTGTAACTCGCATTGACGGAATCCTCCGGAAGTTCGCCAGCAAAATCTATGAAAATAGTGTCACCGCTTGCCTGGATAACAGCCGTATCACTGGTATCGCTTATAATGTCTGAAAGGGGATATTTTTCGTGGAGAAGCGGAATGTTTAATCCCACATTCCAGGTGGGTATTTCGAAAGCGGTTGGACTTTCAAAATCACAGGAGACGTGAAGCCACAAGATGAAAATAATGAGACTTGCGGCTATTCGATTCATATTGTCTGAAGAAACAGCTTCTTTATGTTCCTTCCTGCCATGAATTCAGATATTTATCCTGTTCATTCGTTAAGGTATCAATTTCAATTCCCATGGACTTCAACTTCAACTCTGCTACAAGCTGATCAATTTCCTCAGGTACCTGATGCACATCAACTGATAATTCATTTTGATATGCATACTCAGTCATGAGCGCCTGAACAGCAAAACTCATATCCATGACAGATGCTGGGTGACCTTCTGCAGCAACAAGATTGATGAGACGTCCTTCACCCAAGAGATATATCCGTCTGCCATCTGCCATAACATATTCATCTACGAAATCACGGACATTTTTATGAACTTCCTTAGCCAGCATTTCCAGCCCTGCTATATCAATTTCGACATTAAAGTGGCCAGAATTAGCAACCACAGCGCCATCTTTCATTTTCTCAAAATGATCTACGGTAAGAACTTTCGTATTTCCAGTAACGGTACAAAAAACATTCCCTGCAGAAGCCGCATTTTTCATGGTCATGACCTGGAATCCATCCATGGCTGCTTCCAGCGCTTTCAATGGATCAATTTCCGTTACAATAACGTGAGCGCCCAACCCTTTTGCACGACTGGCAAGACCACGTCCGCACATTCCATACCCGCCCACAACGAATGTTTTGCCGGCAAGAAGAATATCAGTTGCGCGAATAATTCCATCAACGGTGGACTGTCCTGTACCATACCTGTTATCAAAAAGGTGTTTTGTGTTTGCGTCATTAACCGCCACAACCGGAATTTTTAAATTTCCCGAATTTTCCATCGCCTTCAATCTGATAACACCTGTTGTCGTTTCTTCCATGCTGCACTTTACATTTTCTATTTCATTTTCATAATCAGAATGAAGCATACTGACAAGGTCAGCTCCATCATCAAGCGTGATATTGGGATTATGGTCAAGAGCAGCACGGATATGACTGTAATACGCTTCGTTATCCTCCCCATTGATTGCCTGCACTTTCAAATTAAAGTCCTTCACAAGAGAGGCGGCAACATCATCCTGGGTAGAAAGCGGATTTGACCCGCATAAAAAAGTGTCAGCCCCACCATCACTCAGTGTTCGCATTAAGTTAGCTGTTTCTGCGGTTACATGAAGACATGCTGATAATTTGATTCCTTTTAACGGCTGCTCTTCTTTAAATCTTTCCCGGATAGATGCCAATACGGGCATATTTTTATCTGCCCACAGAATTCTCTGTTTTCCTTTTTCACTCAGTTCAATATCTTTAATATCAAAAGAAGTTGACCCTTTTGAGTTACCGCTGGCAAATACTTCTGCTTGAGGTGTGTCTACTGTTTCCAATTTGTTTTTCCTTTCATTTTATTTGTTTCACAATCGAAGTTAATTACCTCTATTGAGTAAAATCAATACAATTTCCGTCATTCATCAATTGAATTTAAGCTGCAAATAAATCATCTCCGAATGGCAGGATTAAATGTTTGATTTAGTTTTAATTAGTGAGAATATCTTTTGTCTTTATATTTTTTGAGTTGTGTTATCAATTTATCAACAGCGCGGTCAATGGATTGTTTAATTTCACCGGCAGTATCTTTGACAAAAAATTGACTTCCCGGTATGGTAAGTTTTATTTCAGTCAAATAATCGGGATTCATCTCTTCAAGAATCACATGGCAGCTTGTGGGTTTATCAAAATACCGATATATCTTTTTTACTTTTTCGTCTGCATAGTTCCGCAGTTCTTCAGATGCTGTAAAATGACGTGCTGTGATTTCAATATTCATGATTACTCCACTTTGAAATTAATGACGAATTAAATCCACGGTTCAATTTTGCATCCTATTAAATGATAGGACCCGCTGAAACCAGAGAAGGATATTCATTCTGATATTGAACAAAATTGGCATTGAATTTGGCTGTGAGCATTTCAGCATTTTTATCATAATCTTCACCATTTTCCCATGTATTTCTTGGATTAAAAATTGAATTATCCAATCCATCAAGATTCGTGGGAAATTCCAATCCAAAGACCGGTTCTTTCTGAAAATTACACTTTTCAATTTCTCCGGAAATGATGGCAGTAACTATTCTGCGGGTATCTTTAAGAGCGATTCTTTTGGCGCCCGAGGTTGCTGTTCCACCCGACCATCCGGTATTAACAAGATAAACATGGGTATTGTGTTTTTCCATTTTATTCTTTAATAATTTCGCATACACAAGAGGATGAAGCGTAAGGAAGGGTCCGCCAAAACAGGGTGAAAATGTTGCCTGTGGTTCTATGACACCTCTTTCCGTTCCCGCTACTTTTGCTGTATAACCGCTGATAAAATGATACATGGCCTGATCGGGAGTTAACCGGCTTACAGGCGGAAGCACTCCGTAAGCATCACAGGAAAGAAACAGAATCGTATTTGGATGTCCCGCCATACTCGGTTTTCCGCTAGCAAATACCGATGATTCTATATGGTCGAGGGGATAGCAAATGCGAGTGTTTTCTGTTTTACTTCCATCGGTAAAATCTACGATTCTGGTCTTATCGCAAAAAACAACATTCTCTAAAATAGCTCCATGTTTCATTGCATTCCAAATTCCCGGTTCTGCCTCTTTGCTTAAATTGATTGCCTTGGCATAACATCCTCCCTCGAGATTAAAAATACCGTTTTCTGACCAGCCATGTTCATCGTCACCAATTAGCAGGCGATCAGGATCCGTTGACAAGGTTGTTTTTCCAGTGCCGGAAAGGCCAAAGAAAAGAGCGCAGTTCTCACCGTTCATGTCAACGTTCGAAGCACAGTGCATGGTTAAAATACTCTTTAGGGGAAGGTAATAATTCATAACGGAAAATAA
>CAYXUG010000069.1:0-8720 GCA_964468655.1 uncultured bacterium
AATTTATAGTGATAATGTGTAATTGAGTTGTGTGTGAGTAAAGTCAATGTTATTGTTAAATAACATCTACTTTTATCTTCGGGAAACTGTTGTTTTAACAACTCATTTAATACATCTGAAAAGTAATTATCAGTCATCTAATTCTCTAAATTCTAAACTCAAATCTTTGATTTCGTATTCGTAATCTTTGTGTGATTTGAGTGATTTGATTCTTTCTCTACGAATCTTACCCTTTTTGATGATTGAAAAGATATGATTGTTTTTCAATTCTTTACCTCTGACACTTTTATATCCGAGTTTTGTTAGTTTTTGTGAGATTTTTCTATAACCAAGACCTTGTTTCTTCAATTTCACACATAAATCAAAGAGAGTTTCTTGATATTTAGAATATGTTTGTTGTCTATAAAGTAATTGAGATTTGACTACGAGAGTTAAATTTAGATATGTCTTAACCCAAGTTTCTAAATACACTAACCAAACTATTCCACTGTAACTGACTTCGCTAAATTTCTTGGTTGATCTACATCGCACCCTCTGTTCACCGCCATGTAATAGGCCAGAAGTTGGAGCGGTATTGTTGCCAGAATGGGGAACAGCACTCGGTGCACCCGCGGGATGGTAATCATGTGATCAGAGAGTTTTTCCAGTTCCTTCGTCGGATTATCGGTAACGGAGATGATTTTGCCATGTCTTGCTTTTACTTCCTGAATATTGCTGATGACTTTTTCGTAGGTTCTGTCCTTTGGCACCAGAACAACCGTTGGCATCCTTTCATCAATAAGCGCTATAGGTCCGTGCTTCATTTCAGCGGCGGGATATCCTTCCGCATGAATGTAGGAGATTTCTTTTAGTTTCAGAGCGCCTTCCAGCGCAACGGGGAAATTGAGTCCACGACCGAGATAGAGGAAATTATTCATTTCAGTATAGTCACCGACAATTGTATCAAATTCACCAGAATATTGCAAAACTTCCTTGACGTGAGTACTGATATCCGCCATACCTCTGCAGATTTTGTCCACTTCAATGTTGGACAGATAATTTTTCTGTCTAAACTGCAGCGCCATTAACAAAAAAACTGCCAACTGAGACGTAAACGCCTTTGTGGAAGCAACACCGATTTCCGGTCCTGCGTGGGTGTAAATTCCGCAGTCCGTCTCACGGGCTATGGTACTCCCCACCACGTTGCAGATTCCCACAGTCAGCGCCCCGGCTTCCTTTGCTTTTCTGATGGCTGCCCGGGTGTCTGCCGTTTCCCCCGACTGGCTCACCGCAATGACAACCGTATCCTGATCCACCGGTGCATGCCGATAGCGGAATTCGGAAGCGTATTCAACCTTAACATTGAAGTGGGCATATTCTTCCAGCAAATATTCACCAATGAGTGCCGCATGCCAGGCAGTTCCGCAAGCAGTAATATAACATTTTTTCGCATTACGGATGTGGTCAATGTAATCACGAATTCCACCCAAATGTGTGGTACAATCGTCTAGGATCAGGCGTCCTCTAAAAGTATCTTCAATAGTGTGCGCCTGATCGTGGATTTCCTTCAGCATGAAATGGGGGAATCCCCCTTTTTCAATTGAACCAAGATCGTACTCAATTTTTTCAATATTTTTGCTCACAACATGGTCGCTATTAATCTTCCTGATTTCATAACCGTCTTTATTTATCACCACCATTTCACCGTCATCGAGGTAAATAACTTGCCGGGTATGTTCCACAATGGGGGATGCATCCGAGGCGATAAAATATTCATTGTCTCCAATTCCCAGCACCAGCGGACTTCCCATCCGTGCGGCAATCAATGTTTCCGGTTCAATGGAACTAACCAGAGCAATGCCGTAAGTACCCACCACATCCTGAAGAGCCGTTTGCACAGCTTCTGCCAAAGACAGTGAATCTGTGTGGTAGAATTTGCTGATAAGCTGAACCAGAACTTCCGAATCGGTATCACTGGCTAAGATTGTACCTGTATTTTCAAGTAATATTTTTATGGTATCATAGTTTTCGATAATTCCGTTGTGAATCAATGCAATCTGACCTGTTTCATCCAGATGAGGATGGGCGTTTACATCATTGGGAACACCATGGGTTGCCCACCGGGTGTGACCGATTCCCACCGATCCGCGAATAGGTGTATCATCCAGCATGGAACCCAATCTTTTGACTTTGCCTTTTCGCTTCATCACCTGAAGCCCATTTTCACCCATTACACCCACTCCTGCAGAGTCGTACCCTCGATACTCAAGTCTTTTAAGCCCCTTCAAAAGAATGGGAAGAGCGTCCTTATTTCCCAGATATCCGACTATTCCGCACATTTTTTTACCTCTTATATTATTAATAAGCCCTATAATCCGCTTCCTATTGGTAATTTGAAGGGGTTTAGGGGTAATTGATTACAAAAACTAAACTATTATGTTAATAATTTAAAGAATTATTTTTAACTATGTTTATTCCCACTCAATTGTTCCCGGTGGCTTTGAACTTACGTCGTACACAACGCGGTTAATACCCTCGATATTATTCACAATTTCACCGGATATTTTCGTCAAGACCTCTTCCGGCATGGGGTACCAATCCGCTGTCATGCCGTCCCGGCTAGTGACTGCCCGCAATGCCAAAAGATTCGCATACGTCCGCTGGTCGCCCATCACTCCCACGGTGTTAATGGGAACCAGCACAGAAAATGCCTGCCAGATTTCGTCGTAGATATTGGCTGTTTTCAGGTTTCTGATAAAAATATCATCCGCCTCCCTCAGGATTGACAATCGTTCTTTTGTAATTTCACCGATAATCCTCACAGCCAGTCCCGGCCCCGGAAAGGGATGCCTTCCAAGAATTTCATCCGGAATCTCCAACTCTCTGCCCAACTGCCTCACTTCATCCTTAAACAGTGTTCTGAACGGTTCAATCAGTTCCATATTCATTTTTTCGGGCAATCCGCCTACATTGTGGTGGGTCTTAATGACTTCTGCCTGTCCCAGCGCGCCCCCGCTTTCCACCACATCAGGATATAATGTCCCCTGAGCCAAAAAATGGGTTTCTTCATCTTCTTCAACAATTTCTTCAAAACTTTTGATAAACTCATTACCGATGATTATTCTCTTTTTTTCCGGATCGGTAACACCTTTTAATTTTGCCAAAAAGTTTTCTGAATAATTGTGAACTTCCAGATTAATGTTCAATTTGGAATTAAACATGTCAGTAACATACGGCACTTCATTTTTTCTCAGCAATCCGTGATCAATGAAGACGGGCTTTAACCTGTCACCCACCGCCTCGTGTGCAAGGACAGCCAAAACGGTTGAATCCACACCACCACTGACCGCACAGAGGATTCTGTCATTTCCTACTGTTTCACGAATGGATTTAATGGATTCTTCCGCAAGTGATGCCGGTGTCCAGTCGGGTGTGCATCCCGCAATTTTGAACAGAAAATTAGAGATGATTTTTTCGCCTTCATCTGTGTGGGCAACTTCCGGGTGGAATTGAGTCCCGAAAAACGGTTTCTCGGAATGATGCACAGCGGCAATAATATCATTGGATGACCGGGCCGAAACTTCCCAATGTTCTGGTAGATTATCAACCCTGTCGCCGTGACTCATCCAGACTTTGGTTGTTGAGCCCACCTCCGCAAGAATTCCCGCGCCTTCATGCTGAATTGTCGCCAAACCGTATTCCCCCGAACCGTTGGAACTGACCGATCCTCCTGTTTCATTAATGAGAAGCTGAAGTCCATAACAAATGCCAAGAATGGGAACACCGAGATTAATAATATCATGATCACATTTTGGCGATTGATCACCGTACACACTGGATGGACCACCGGATAAAATGATCGCTTTCGGAGAATATTCCCTCGCCTCATCAATGGAAATGGAATAGGGTACAATTTCGGAATATACTTTCAGTTCCCTCACCCGCCTCGCGATAAGCTGAGTGTATTGAGACCCAAAATCGAGAATTAAGACAGTTTGATTATGCTTTGCCATTTTTAAATGGTTCCCACTGACTCAACGTTTCAAAATATGCATGATTGGTTAATTTGTAATGAATGGGCGTTACCGATACAAAATTTTCATTCACTGCAATATCATCCAGGTCAGGACTGTGTTCTGACCCCACCAGATTCCCATCCATCCAGTAATAAATTCTCCCCCGCGGGTCTTCCCTTTTATCAAACGTTTCATCATAATAACTGGTGCCCAATTGTGTAAGCCGAACTCCTTTAATCTCATTTTTCTTCACATTGGGAACATTAATGTTAAGGGCCGTTCCTTTTGGCAATCCGTTTTCCAGTACAAGTGACGCAAACCGGTGCGCAATTTCAGAAGCGACGGAAAATTCCTCGTCCGTGAATGTATCCAGCGAAACCGCAATTGAGGGAATCCCTAATAAAACACCCTCAGTCGCTGCTGATACGGTACCAGAGTAGAGGACACTTGTTCCCAAATTTGATCCGAGATTAATACCGGAAACGATTAATGACGGCTTCCTGTCCAATAAAACTTTTACGCTTAATTTAACACAATCCGCCGGTGTGCCGCCGATAGCATAACCAAAAAATTTACCCTCTCTTTCAACTTCTTTTATACGAATAGGGTCTGCAATGGTGATGGCGTGTCCCACAGCGCTTTTTTCCGCTTCCGGCGCAACAACAATCGTTTCGCCCAGTGACTGGACGGCTTGCTGAAGAGCTAGAATTCCTTCGGTGTGAATGCCATCGTCATTGGTAATCAAAATAAGTGGCTTATCCAACGGCAAAATCCAGAATTGATGTGATAGACTGTTTCAGTTCTTTCCTGTGAACGATGTGGTCAATAAATCCCTTGTCGAGCAAAAACTCGGCAGTTTGGAATCCGTCAGGGAGGTCCTGACCGATAGTCTGTTTTATGACCCGCGGACCGGCAAACCCGATGAGAGCGCCCGGTTCAGCAAGGATGATATCCCCCTGCATGCCATAACTTGCTGTCACTCCTCCAGTTGTGGGGTCAGTTAAAAGTGAAATATAAATCCCGCCTGTTTCCTTGTATCTTGCCAGTTTGCTGGATGTTTTCGCCATCTGCATAAGAGAATAGACTCCCTCCTGCATCCTTGCACCGCCGGAAGATGAAATGATTACCAATGGTGAAGAATGTTCAATCCCGGCATCAATGGCTCGAGCTAATTTTTCACCCACAACAGAACCCATGCTTCCGCCTATGAAGGAGAAATCCATAATTCCGAGAACGATTTCATATTGGTTTATTTTTCCCACACCTGTGATCAACACATCCTTTTTCCCGGTTTTGGTTACAGCGGCTTCAATTTGATCAGTGTACTTTTTCTTCGCCTTAAATCCCAGCGGATCAGCGGATTTGAACTCCCGGTTAAATTCCTCAAATGAACCATCATTGAGAAGAATATTCAAATATTCATCTGCTTTAATGCGGAAATGATACTGGCACTTTTGACATACCCACATAACCTTCGCCAACTCCCTCTTAAACAGAATTTCATCACAGGAAGGGCACTTTTCCCACAATCCGTCCGGAATATTCTTTTTGATTGTGGTCTGTAGCTTTTCTTTCTTTCTTCTAAACCAGTCAGCCATAGTTGTTCAATTTCATGATTATATTGATAAAATCCAAAATTATTTGACAGGTCTCTGAATTTTGAGTTGAGTAATATATTCCGGTTCCAATTGATAAAAATCGGTTAATTTGAATCTGTCATAATATTTCGATGCTGTCTCGCCAATCAATTTTGCTGATGGTTTTATATTTACTACTTTTTTAACTTCAGGGGATTCAACTAAAAATTCTTCACAACCGTATTGAACAATTTTATCAAATAAGTTAAGGGATGGTTTTATGATCTCCCACTTTTCGATATTAGCCCTTTCCGGATTAACCTCATCCTTAATTAAAGTAAAATCCTGAAAATAAATCATATCCTTATGGGATTTCACCATGACTCTGATTTTTCCTTCACAATTCGCGCCTTCAGCCAGTGATTGCAGTGTTGGTACAGGAACAAGGGGGAGATTGGAACTGAATGCCAATCCTTTCGCGTAACTGAGTCCCACGCGCAGCCCCGTAAAAGAGCCGGGACCGATGGAAACTGCTATTCCGTCTAATTTTCCCAAATCGATTTCGGTTTGATCGCGGAGACTCTCAAAAAACAATGGCAGTTTTTCAGAATGTTCCCTGTATAATTCTTCTTCCACAATTGCGATTAATTGATTGTTGTCATGATACGCAATCCCGCAAATTCCGGTTGTTGTTTCTATGGACAGAATTTTCATGAGCTTTAAGTCGCTATTTCTATCTGCCTGTTGTTTTCATCTGCACTGTCAAATTGAAATGTAACTGCAATATGTTTATTAGGGATTATTTCTGGGAATTTATCAGCCCACTCGATGACGGTAATACCCTTTGAATTAATATACTCTTCAAAACCGATTTTGACCAAATCCATGGGACTGTCCAATCTATAAAAATCAAAATGGTAAAGGATAAATCGCCCGGAAAATTCATTCACCAGTTTAAAAGTGGGTGAATTGACAAAATCGGTAACCCCGAGACCATGAGCAAGCCCCTGAACGAACGTTGTTTTCCCACTCCCCAATTCACCCGTTAAGGTAACTACATCACCCTCTTGAAGTGATTCGGCAAATTTGCGTGCGATTTCCCGGGTCTTTTTTGAAGAAGAGGATAAATGATTTATTTTATTCACCCTTTTGTTGTTAAAGTAATCGTAGGTACCAGCATTTCCTCCAAGGAGATTCCTCCATGCTGGTAACTGTTGTACAACAGCTTTTTATACTTATTGAATTGAGTCGGATATACAAAATATGCATTTTCTTTGGCAATCAAATAATTGGTACCGGGTTCCATTTCAGGAAGGCAATAATCTGCGGGGTTTTTAATCACCAGTGCGTGTTTATCCGAACAGTTCAGTTTCTTACCGTATTTATAGCGAATCCCGGTTGAGGTTGTCCTGTCACCCACCACCTGGGCACAATCCTGAACTCTGATGCTTCCATGATCACTTGTTACAATAATAACATGATCAGATTTACTAAAAACATTCAAAACATCAAAAAGCCATGAATTCAAAAACCACGTTTTGACGATGGATCTGTAGCCGGAATCGTCAGGAATCATTTCTCTTAAAACCGCCGATTCGGAACGGTAATGAGTCAGAATATCAACAAAATTCACCACAAGACTCAATAAGGAAACATCCATGAATTCTTTAGAATGTTTGGCATATTGCTGACCTTCCCGTCCCACTGTAATTTTATGATAGTTTACAGAACAATCCTTCAAATTTCTTCTTACGAGAGCTTTATTCAGGAAATCTTCTTCATACCTGTTCATGCTCGTTTCATCAGATTTCATTGAGTCCCATCGCTTTGGATCAGTCCGTTTAATTTGATCAATAGTTTTTCCACTGAATAGAGCATTCCGGCTAAAGGGTGTTGCTGTGGGCAGAATTGACGTATGGTAATCCAATTCCACATCATAGAGTTTTCTAATTTCAGGTAAAATGGTCAACATCTGATCGAGCCGGAAACAGTCAATGACAATAAAAAATACTTTTTTCCCATTTGCCAGATGAGGCATTACAAATGTATCCAGCACATCAGGAGAAAGTGTTGGTCTTTCCTGTGGGGATGAATTTATCCACGTTTTATAATTTTCTTCGATAAATTGAACAAAATGGTGATTGCATTTGCCAAGCTGTTCATTCAGTATTGGTTTTAAATCGAGGTCTTTTCTCTGATCCATTTCCAGCTGCCACTGTACAAGTTTTAGATAAAGTTCCCACCACTCGTCCATGGTCAATTCACCTGAAAGCCGGGATTCAATTTCCTTAAAGTCCTGCACGTAAGATGAAGCAGCTTTTTCTTCAAGAATATTTTCCTCTTCCAGGATTTTTTTGCATGCAAGGAAAATCTGACTCGGGTTAACGGGCTTGGTCAAATAATTTGCAATCTTTTCTGAGATGGCTTCATTCATGAGCCACTCTTCCTCATTCTTCGTAATCATGATAACCGGAATCTCCGGCTTTTGTTCTTTTATTTCCTTGAGAGTTGTGATTCCATCCTGCCCCGGCATCATTTCATCCAGCAGGATTAGATCAAACCGCTGTTCCGTGACGAAAGCAATGCCGTCACGACCGTTGGTGACACCGAGGACTTCATACCCTTTTTCTTCCAGATAAAGTATGTGGGATTTCAGCAGATCAATTTCATCATCCACCCAAAGGATTTTCCCGCGATTTATGGTTGCTGGGGTCATTTTTTTTATTTTTGATTCAGATTATCAGGTAAAAACAATAAAAGTGAAATAATAAAGTTACATTAAACTATTAGATCAAATTTTAAGAATATAAAATTTATTTCTGTGTCAATGTCCACACGTTGTCCCAATCCTTACCCGGGGAATTCTCTACGAAATATTTGCACCTATCAATATAAACACGACTCGGGTTCGTAGGACGTGTGGGAAACATATCTTCCATTTTCTCTGACGCTTCAAAACATTTCAGCGCTTTCTGCCATTCCTGTTTCAGGTAATGGTCCAAGCCATCCTGAAATATTGGCAGCAGCTCATTGTAGATCTCATTGAGCTTTCCCTTTTCTGAAAGGAGTTCGTATGTGTGTACGGGCTTGGTCCTTCCTTTTACTCTTACATAATCCAGAGTGCGCCATTCAAACTGATCTTTTACCT
>CAYXUG010000070.1:0-8363 GCA_964468655.1 uncultured bacterium
CCACCTGCTTTTGCGCTGTGCCTTTTGTTCTTCCACTGCCCTCCAATATAGGTTTCATCAACTTCAACAGTACCTGAAAAGATATCCAGAGTATCTTTCTGAAAACTGTTCCTTACATAGGTTAAAGCACGAAAAACCCGCTTTCGTTCGATCCCTGTTTCCTGAGCTATTGCAACTACTGGTAAACCCCTTAAAAACCAGTGCAAAATATTGGACCATTCTTTCCGGGTTAAATGCAGGGGTAATTTGCCGACCTTCCATTCGTAAAAGCAACTGCTGCATCGCTTCTTTTCTCTTCGGACAGAGTAAAGCTTTTGACAACCACAACGTAAACACTTCAATGTCTTTTTCATATGTGTAATTTATTAACATTGGTGGCTAAACTGGTACTTTACCCTAGTTTATTATCACGATGGCTGGCTTGTGGAAACTCCTGACGGCTGGATAAACACAATTTATGAAATTGATCCACAAACAGGTTATTACGTTTTGATGTACGAAACGGATGAATTAACCATTACAGGCACTCTCATTGATCCTTCCGCTCCCTTCACCCTCTATGAACGGTATAGTTTCGTAAATTATTACGGCGCTTCAGGTCAAACTGCTCTTTCTGTGTTTGAACCACTGCTGGATGGATATTTAATTATGGCACTTTCTCGTGATGGCGCACTTATGAATACTCCCGGTGGTTGGATTGATGGTATAGGTGAGATGCAATTTTCAAACGCATATTTTAGCAGTTGAGGATTCAGTTGAATTTTCGTGGGAGGGAAATCTTAGATTAAATTCCATCATCCACACAAATAATCACGCTCCATCAAACTCAACTAATCAAACAGAACACTTTTCATTTACCGAGACTGATTTTTATAAATTGATTTTGTTAAATGAACTTTCGGTCAATGGGTATCCTCTTGAGCCGGGAGATGAAGTGGGCGTATTCTGTCAGTTGGAAGATACTCAATTTCCCGATTCATCCATTTGTGTTGGGGCGGTGGTTTATGACGGTACCCCATGGCAGGGAATTCAGGCATGGGCCGATGAAAATTATAATCAGGGACAAAATGGATATATTTCTGATTTCCCCATTCAGTACAGAATCTGGGATTCAAGCACAGATACCGAAACAGAAATTACGGATGTTGAGTATATTGAATTTGGTGATTGGGACACCACAGGGACTTTTTCAGGTTTTATTGTTAGCGGAGTGAATCTTTCTCATCAACCGGAAATTGAAATGGAATATTTCTATACCGATAATTGGAACCTTTTATCACTTCCCTTGAATGTTTCAGACTCCCATTACCAATCTCTTTTCCCCGATGCCATCCCCGGCACGCTCTACGGGTATGATGACGGCTACCAGAATGAGAGTGAACTCATTCCGGGGAAGGGCTACTGGCTGCGGTTTCCTTCTTCCGGTTCCACATCAATAATTGGTGAAGTGCTACCGGATACATCCATTTATCTTTAGGGTGGCTGGAATCTCGTGTCCGGATTCTCCGAAGAAGTGAATGTAAATGATATCATAGATGAAGACGGTATAATTGTGGCAAACACTTGGTTCGGGTATGATAATGCTTATTTTAATGCGCAAGTCTTAATACCTGGGAATGCTTACTGGGTATATGCCATTACTGAAGGGTTGATTATCATCCCCGATGGTAATGACCGTATGAGGTAACCGATTTATGGATTTTTTATTTTGGCTTTCAGAGTAGGTATTGTGGCGGCAGAATTAAGATTGCAGATTAACGATTAATTTAATTCCCCCTCTTAGTCTCACCCATAAAGGGGGAGAAGATTTACTTTTAATACCTTAGTAATTTTCTCCGTGTTCCTCTGATTTGCCCTTCACTTCGAAATTCAGTGTTCGACATTCGATATTCAATTAGTGGTTTACACACCCCCGCCCAATAAAATGGCGGGCAAGTCTCATCGATAAATCGATACCCCTCCCCGCCTGAATGACAAGTCGGGCAGGTTAATAGAGTGGAATCTTTCTTTTGTGGTTTACTTCGATATTCGCTGTTCGATATTCGAAATTTAATTGTTGATTAACACACCCCTTTACTTCGTAAAGCTCCTCTTGATAGAGGGGAATCATTATTATTCGACTATTCCGTTGTTAATTATTTCTCTGTGACTCCATGCACTTGTAGTTTGTTTTCCTGAAGTAATCACCATTCCTCCTTGCACCTGTGGTAGTAACTCAACCTAACAATTCCAGCACTCTTTCAGGCGGTCTTCCTAATACGGCATTGTTGCCTCTAACAATGATGGGGCGCTGAATCAATTTAGGATTTTCAGCCATCGCTTTGAAAAGGGCATTATCATCTTCAAGCTTATCTGACAATTGTAGTTCTCTGAAAACTGCTTCACCTTTCCGGATGAATTCTTTCGGCCGGAGAGTCATAAGCTGCGCAAGATTTTTTAATGCTGCAGTGTCAAGGGGAGTTTTGAGGTATTCTACGAGTTCCGGTTCAACACCGTTTTCTCTGAGAAGCTGCACGGCCTCTCTGCTTTTCTTTCAGCGGGGATTGTGGTAAACGGTTATTTCTTTCATTTTTTCTCCTTTTAATAATTATTTCTAGGACGCCCGTCTACATTTCGTTACAAACGGACAAGCTGATTTTCGCAGATTAACATGATAAATACAATCAGGTAAATCATGATGATCTGTATTCCCACCATTTTTCTGGGTGGGTGTCCAATTCATTTAACTGACATCGTTCAGTAAATACAAAATTTATAATGAGTATCAAATATTATCCATAAGAATATGATGGATCAAAACTTTTTGAATAATTATTCAAATTGATGAATAACAAATTGACAACTCAAGCAGTCATAATTAACTTTGCGGGACGTAAGCTTTCAAAAATGGATAATTATCGTATCATATTGAATTCATCACTCCTGAAAATTAACCCCAAACATTTTTATTTTTTCACCATAGAGGAATCGCTTTGACAAAATCAATCGGATTTAGAAATTGGATATCTGGTGACCTGGCTATTGATCTGGGCACGGCGAATACACTTGTGTGGCTTAAGGGGAAAGGTGTACTGGTGAATGAACCTTCCATTGTAGCTCGGTCCACAGGAAACGGGAAAGTGCTTGCGGTGGGAGTGGAAGCCAAAAGGATGGTAGGTAAAATTCACGGGGAGATTGAAACCATCCACCCGTTGAGGGATGGCGTCATCGCTGATTTTAAAATGGCTGACGGTATGATACAGGGATTTATCCGCAGAATGAATTTCAGCAGAATTTCAAGACCCCGCATGGTTATCTGTGTTCCAAGCGGTGTAACAGAAGTTGAACGCCGGGCTGTTAAGGATTCCGGTGAAAGAGCCAATGCCAGGGAAGTTTATCTTATTGAGGAACCGGTGGCGGCTGCCATTGGTATCGGTCTGGACATCAGCGAGCCGGTGGGGAATATGATTGTGGACATCGGAGGTGGCACCACAGAAATTGCTGTCATTTCCCTTAACGGCGTTGTTGTGAAAGAGACCATCCGAATGGCCGGAAGAGAAATGGATCAGTCAATTGTTCACTGGTTTAAGGATGAACATAAACTTGAAATCGGTGAGCCCACGGCAGAAAAAATTAAAGTTGCCGTCGGTTCTGCCATGCGGATGAGTGAAACAACCATCGCGGTGAAAGGGAGGGATTTGGTAACGGGAATTCCCACCACCATTGATGTTTCATCAGATGAAATTCGCCAAGCATTGAAAGATAATGTGTCCCAGATTGTTGAGGCGGTAAAAAAAGCGCTTGAAAGAACTCCCCCGGAACTGGCCGTGGATATACTCGATCGAGGAATTATTTTAACAGGGGGCGCTTCACTGCTTAAAGGTATAGATCAAAATATACGGGAAAGGACAAATCTTCCTGTAAATGTTTCCGAAAATCCTCTGCTTGATGTTGTTACTGGAACAGGAATGGTTCTTGATAATCCCAGTAAATACGAAGCGGTTTTAATGTAAACACCCGGGATGCGGCGTCTGCTTCGTCTCCTTATTGATAAAAAAGATTATTTTGTTTTTTTTATTGCTCTTCTAATTTCCTTTTTCCTTCTTTTTTCCAACGATTCACCTCAAATTCAAATTCTAAGAAGTAAAGCCGGCGGTATTATTTCAACACTCTATACTCCTGTAAGATGGGTGGAGGGGATAAATCAATTAAAGGAAGAGAATGAAGAATTAACCAAATCAATTTCCCAGCTAAAACTGCTGAATTCAACGCTATTAAGTAATCTGTATGAAAATCAGCAGCTCCGTGAAATGCTTGAATATGAGAGAAATTCATACCTTGAGTTGCTTCCGTCCCATATCATAGGAAAAAGTATTTCACCCCTGCTGACATCCATCACTACGGATGTCGGGTCGTTGGACGGCATTAAAAAAGATATGGCTGTAATCAGCGCGGATGGTGTGATAGGTAAATCCGTTGCGGTGGGTGAAAAAACGTCCATCGTTCAAATTATGCCGGACTACAATTTCCGCATGAGTGTAAAACTGGAATCGAGAAATGTAACCGGTATTTTGAGATGGAAATCGGGAAGTCAATTCGAAATTTGGGAAATTCCCAAACCGACAGAAGTCAATATCGGTGAGCGTGTGCTTACATCAGGATACAGTGATATTTTTCCTGAAAACCTTCCTGTTGGAATTGTAACGGAAGTCATCAACAGAAGAGAGGAACTCAATAAAATAATTATTGGTGAAGGATTCGTTGATTATGCATCTCTCCAGCACGTTTTTTTTGTCATGAAGGATAATCCATGAGCTGGCTGAAAACGGCATTTATTGGGTTCTGTGTATTTTCACTTCAGTACAGTTTGTCGGATTATTTAATCATTCGTGATCTTAAACCAGATTTTTTAATTATTTTTGTAATATATGTTGGGCTCAAATACGGTTCATCCGCAGGGGTGATTGCCGGTTTTACCATAGGATTGCTTGAAGATTTAGCGGGAGTCGGTTCATTGTTCGGTTTGGCGCCTCTTGTTAAATCCACCGTTGGTTTTTTTATGGGAATGCTGAAAGGGAAATATTCTTCATTGAGTCCTATCACATTTCATTTTATCTGGGTGATAATATTTTTCTTCAACGGTTTTATCTATTCCTACATACGGTTTCAGTCTGTCTATGATTCAGAACCTATTCTATTTTTCCGACTCTGGATATTTTCGTCAGTTTATACGTTGATATTTCTGGGAATAGTGCAGTTTATGCTGCCATTCCATAAAATCAAAGACACTCACTATTAACTGAAAAACAGCCATGTTAAAAAGCAGCATCGCTATTCCGGTTTCACGAAAGAATACAGTACTGTTTCTGGTGATGCTTTTATTATTAATATTAATCGGTAAATTTTTTTATCTCCAGATTTATCGCTACGAAAAATACAGACAGAAAGCAGATTACAATCGGATAAGAATGGTAACCACGCCTGCGCCGCGAGGTCAATTGCTTGACAGGCACGGGAAAATTCTGGCGGGCAACAGATCGGATTTCACTATTTCTGTCATCAAGGGTGAAATGGGTTCTGGTGGAAAAGGGTTAAATAACATTGGTAAGTATCTTGATATATCCGGTTCAACGCTTGAGAAAAATCTGAAAAAATATTACCGCGGAAGATTTATTCCGGCGGTGGTGGCGAGAGGAATTTCAATTGAGCAGTTGAGTATCCTCACAGAATACAAACGGGAGCTTCCGGGTGTCATCTATTCTAAATTTCCTGTGAGAATGTATCCGGAAGAAACTGGGAAGATGGCGGCTCATATACTGGGTTATCTCAGAGAAATCAATAGTTACGAATTACAATTGTATAAGGAATCAGGGTACAGTCCGGGGGATTTTATTGGTACAAGTGGTTTGGAAAAACAGTACGAATCTTACCTGAAAGGCGAAAAAGGTCACATGTATCTTCAGGTGGATGCATTGGGGAGGGAAGTGGGAAAGGCGTATGACAGGGAACCCATGCTGGCAAAACCAGGTGATGACTTGCGCCTTACCATTGATTCTGATCTTCAGCAGTTGGCAGAATCACTATTAGCCGGGAAATCGGGATCCATTGTTGTACTCGGCGCACAAAATGGCGAGGTACTTGCCTTAGCAAACAAACCCGATTTCAGACCGGATGATTTTGCGGGATATATCTCGCAGGATGAGTGGGACAAGTATGTTTCCAACCCAGCACAGCCATTGCTTAACCGCGCTGTTCAGGGTGTATATCCACCGGGATCCTCATTTAAAGTGATTACTGCCATTACTGCCATGGAAACAGGTGTACTTGACCCTCATTGGACCATCGAGTGCACAGGAGCTTATTATTACGGAGACAGGTCATTTGGATGCTGGAAACCGGAGGGACACCGTTTGGTCAATTTGTCAAAAGCGATGACAGAATCATGCAATGTCTATTTTTATCAGTTAATTCATAGAATCAAACTCGACGATTGGTGCCATTATGCGGGCTTATTCGGATTTGGAAATAAAACCGGGATTGATCTCCCCGAAGAAAAAAGCGGAATTATTCCTAATACTCTTTATATGGATCAGAAGTATGGGAAAAGAAAATGGACACGTGGTTACCTCCTGAATATTGCTATTGGACAGGGGGATGTTCTGGTAACTCCGTTGCAATTGGCGCAATTCGCCGCAGTACTTGCAACAAAAGGCCGGATTGCAAAACCGTTCCTGGTGATGAATGAATCAACTGGAAATGTAAAAAAAGAAACACTAATCAACCTGAACAATTCGACGTGGAACAGCATCCACAGAATGATGTCAAAAGTGATGAATTCAAGCCAAGGGACTGCCTATTCCAGCAGAATCGAGGACCCATCCATAAAATTTTACGGGAAGACCGGTACAGCTCAAAATCCCCATGGCGACCCTCACGCTTGGTTTATGGGTTTTGCAAAAAAGGGACAAAGTATCATTTCAATTTCCATCATTGTTGAACATGGGGGAACAGGCGGAGAAATAGCAGCGCCTTTGGCAAAAATAATAGTTGAATCATTTTATTCAAAACCTGAGTTAACCCTGAAATAGTTTAATGCTTGAAAAAATTAAAGACACCCCCTGGAGGTGGTTGGTGATTTCTTTGATACTTTATTTTATCGGTTTACTGGCATTGTACAGCATTGCTGTAAACTCAGAAAAGCAACTGCTTTTTTCCCGGTTTGCGAAACAGATTGTATGGCTGATTCCGTGTCTGTTCAGCTTTTCATTATTTTTGCTCATATCCAAGCGGCTGGTGTATAAGTATGCTTATCTTGCTGCGGTTTTGTGTACACTGCTTCTTTTTATTCCGTTTTTTATGAAACCGGTGGCAGGCACATATAGGTGGATATCATTTGGAGTTATGAGTTTTCAGCCGTCAGAAATTCTTAAATGGCTTCTCGTTTTGACAATGGCAAGATTTTTATCAGATCACAATCTTGAAGTGAAAAATTTTAAAACGATGATACTTCCTATATTTATTGTACTGCTACCGGCAGGTATTGTATCTCAGCAGCCTGATCTGGGGACGGCAATTATTTTGATCGCCCCTCTGATACCTTTGCTTTACTGGGTGGGCTTCAGACTATTACACATCACTCTTTTGGTCGCCCCTGTTTTCAGTGTAATCACCGCTTTCAATTATTACACATTTACTGTCTGGATTATTTTTATTGCCCTGTATCTTCATTTTTCTAAAACGTCATTTAAAGTGGGATTTTCAAATGTATTCGGAAATATCTTTATTGGACTGCTCACACCCTTCTTGTGGAATAAACTGGCACCCTACCAGCAGAATAGAATTCTTGTCCTCATTGACAGCACCAAAGACCCTTTTGGCGTTGGATACCAAATTATTCAATCCCAGACGGCAATTGGATCGGGCGGTTTTTGGGGGAAAGGATTCGGCGAAGGGTCACAAACACATTTGAAATTTCTCCCGGAGCAGGAAACTGATTTTATTCTTTCAGTAATCGGCGAAGAATTTGGATTTGTCGGCGTATGCTTTGTTTTGGCCCTCTTTTCAATGTTAATACTGAACATTGTTAAAATCAGTTTTCAATCAAATGAAAGATTTTCAAGTCTTGTACTAATCGGAATAGCTTCCATTTTAATTGCTCAGGTTTTTGTAAATGTTGCCATGACCATTAACTTACTGCCGGTAAAGGGGTTGCCGCTTCCGTTTATGAGTTACGGCGGATCATTCCTAATATCCTGTTTTGCCATGCTAGGGTTAGCCATGAATATGAAAGTTGAATTGAGAGAATAATTATATGATAAAAACAGTGATGATAAGTGTCTTACCATAGACATGGTTTACAGTTTTGGGAGTTAAAGAAGCCATGG
>CAYXUG010000071.1:0-8208 GCA_964468655.1 uncultured bacterium
ACGAGAACCTTTTTTCCTTTGTAATCCTGGGGAACATTTAACACCCCGCGAATCAGAGACACAATTTCTTCCGGCTCAGCCATTCTGCCCTCGCCCTCTGTTAAGCTGGCGAGAAGACCTGTTTCTGGTTCAGCGAAATGAATACCACGTTTTTTCAATTTGGAAATATTTTCCTTAATTGCGGGATTATTCAGCATGTTAGTATGCATGGCAGGTGCAAAAATAACAGGCACATCCGCCGTTAAAAGGGTGGTTGATAAAAGATCATCTGCCGATCCCTGGGTGGTCTTGGTAATGGTGTTTGCCGTTGCGGGCGCAACAACAACAACATCAGCCCACTCAGCCAGATTTATGTGAATTTCTCCTGCGGGTGGTTTTTCAGAAAACAGATCAGAATAAACCTCTCTGCCTGAAAGGGCGGCGAAGGTAGTGGGACCCACAAAATGTGTGGCTGATTTTGTCATGACAACCTCAACATCTGCGCCCGATTTTCTCAAAAGCCGTACAATCTCGCATGACTTATACGCTGCCACCGAGCCGGTGATGCCGAGTAGTATATGTTTTCCTTTTAGTATTGACATAATGTTAACATTTAATCCAATTTAACATGATTCCATGAAATATACTGAGTTAAATCTGCAAAGGGTGTTTCGCATGGTGAGCCGCCTGCAAACCAGAATTTGTCAGGAAACAGAGGAGAAATCGAAGTTTCATTTCGATGGGAAATGGCTATAATTTGGGAACAGCAGGTACCGTAGAGGTCCAAGTGTTTGCAGATATCCGGATGCCTGGATAAAGAAGATTGAATATTTTTGATCCAACCCCGCTCTTCGTTCTCAGTTTTAGGGAATGGCAGAATGGTAGATTGACTTCCATCTAACCTTTGATAAGGTTGATTATTGATCACAGTAGCTGAATCAGAAATTTCACCTCCTTCAAGTTTTCCAGTATAGCAAAAAACTGCAAAACCCTTGTTTGAGGCAATCAACAGGTTAAAATACTGATACTGAAATTTTGTGATATTTTCATGAAGCATTTCAGCCGCTTGTTCAAGGGTTTTGCTGTGAAGGATATCAACAGTCAGAAGCCCTCTTGACCGATCGCCATCCGGACCCGGAGACATTCCTCCGCTATCAGTTTCGACCCATACGTTTGTAATGGCGGCCAGCAGACCGTATTCATTTATACCGATCCACGTACCGCCTGCCTCCATGTCTTTTGGGGCGAAAATGAGCGGGTCGGTTTCAATAATGGCAGGCATTGCGGAGAATCTGTTGTAGAACTCATCTCTATTTGCAGCAATTATGACGGGATAATCATCTTCCGGTGCAAATCTGACGGTTAATGTGCACATAATCTAAAAGTTATGAGAAAACTCCCCAGTGATCAATAATTTTTATTACTGCTAAAATTCATCATTGTTAAATTAATTTGCAATAAGAGTAAGTTTATGAGGAAAGTCATTTTAGGCAAAACAGGTGTAAAAGTCCCGGCAGTCAGTTTGGGAACATGGTCCCATGGGGGGCTGAAATTTGCCGGAAAAAGTTCTGTTGGCTGGGCCGGGCAGGAGGAAAGGAATTCCTACGATGCGCTTGTTAAGGCGTGGGAGCTAGGAATTACACACTGGGATACAGCAGATGTGTACGGAGACGGCAAATCAGAACAAAACATAGGATGCATTTGGGGAACAGTGCCGAGAAATGATATTTTTATCGCCACAAAAGTTGGTTGGGATCAGGGTTTATACAGCCACCATTATCATCCTGATCTCATGCGGGATCAATTGGAGAAATCACTTAAAAATCTAAAAACAGATATCATTGATCTCTATTATTTTCACCACTGTATGTTCGGGAAAAAGGAGGAATATTTTGATGATTCCCTGGAAATGATGCGCCGATTCAAGGAGGAAGGAAAAATAAAGTTTATTGGTCTTTCGGACTGGCGGATGAACAAGATTATGAAATTTATTGACCGCGTTGATCCCGACGTCATTCAACCCTACCGGAATGTCATGGATGATGATTATGAATCCAGCGGACTCAAAAGGTGGGTGGAAAACCACAATGCCGGTGTTTGTTTCTTTTCACCCATTAAGCATGGATTGTTAATGGGCAAGTACACAGAACCGCCGGAATTTCCCAAAGGAGATTTCCGGAGTAGTATATCAGAATTTTCCGATAAAAAAATCATAAATAAAATGACGGAAAACAGGAAACTACTTTTAGAGAAATTTAAGGATCATCCGGAATCGATTCTACATGGTTTGTTAGATAGTCTCCTTACGGACTCGCCGACTGGGTGCGTTCTGTTAGGTCAAAGAAATCCGGATCAAGTTGAGTCTGCTTCAAAGGTTGGAACACCAATGACAAAAAAAGACGCCCAATGGGTAAAATCGCTTTATCAGAATTAGTTGAAATGTTTATTGTAACCAACCTGCATCACTGACATCTCTTTCCACAATGTTGGTCTTTGATTCAGTAACATTTACCGCTTATAGCGATTTTAGTCTCATAGACATTGTAAAAAATTGGGGTATGACTAACTAAGGGTTAGTGTTAAAACATGATTTTACTTGTAGATAATTATGATTCCTTTACCTGGAATCTCGTACAGTCCTTGGAAATTCTTGGCGCAGATGTTCTGGTGAAACATCACGATAAAGTGGACCCAAAACAGATTTTGGATCTGAACCCAGATCGTATTGTCATTTCTCCCGGCCCAGGAATTCCCGATCAGGCGGGGAATTCAAATAAGATTATCACGGATTTGTGGAATAAAATACCGATTTTGGGTGTCTGTTTGGGGCATCAGTGCATTGCGTCTGTTTTTGGGGTACCGGTAAAACAATCGAAACGGATACTTCATGGAAAAACATCATTGATTCACCACTTGCAATCGGGGATTTTTAATAATGTTCCATCTCCATTCCAAGGTGCAAGATATCATTCATTATCCATAGAATCTGTACCCAATAATTTTGTGCGGACTGCCTGGACTAATGACGGAGAAATCATGGCTATTGTCCACAAGAGTAAACCCGTGATTGGGGTACAATTCCACCCCGAATCATTTTTAACACCTATTGGCTCACATATTCTGAAAAATTTCTTATATGTTTAAGGGAATTCCGGAAAAAAGCAAGGCAGTTATTTTTCAGGGAAATCAAACTTCCGGCTGGGAAAATTTGGCAGCGTGGAATCCAGTAGATTCCATTTCTTTATCGTTAAAGGAGCCCCCATTGCAGCTTGTTGATTTTGTAAATAAAAACAAGGGTAAATTCATGGCAGGATTTATTACCTATGAGTTTGGGGCAAAGGAATTAAATGTCCCCCCCCATAATCTCACTGGAAATCTGCCGGCCGCTCATTTTCGGGTATACGACACCTTTCTAAAAAACAGCAACAAAGGAATCTCACATTCTTCGACTTGGGAAGAATTCACACCGATTATTTCACAAAAAAAGTACAATGCCGATTTTTACAAAATAAAGTCTTACATCATCGAAGGTGAATTTTATCAAGTCAATTATACGCACCCGCTAAAATCAAAAACAGATTCTCCTCCCCGAAAATTATTTCAATCATTTCGATCAAGAAACAAGGTTGGATACTCCGTGTTTTTTGAAAACGATTCATGGGTAATTCATTGTCTTTCACCTGAACAATTTATTATAATTAATAACAGGACTGTTTTAACCCAGCCCATCAAGGGAACAATACTGCGGGGAAACACCCTCGAATCAGATGAAAATAATCTAAAAACGCTTTTGACAAATGAAAAAGAGCAGGCAGAATTATATATGATAATCGACTTGTTGAGGAATGATTTAGGTAAAGTTTGCAAAACAGGTTCCGTTAAGGTTTTAAAATCGAAAGCTGTTAGAAAATTAGAAAAAGTATTTCACACCTATGGTGTTATTGAGGGTAAACTAAAAAAGGAAATTCAACCTATTGAAGCATTATTATCCATGAGTCCGGGGGGCTCCATTTCCGGTTGTCCCAAAAAACGCGCCTGCGAAGTTATCCATGAAATGGAAAAATATTCCCGTGGTATTTATACTGGAACAATAGGATACATATTACCCGATGGAACTTTAAATTTTAATATTGCCATTCGGACGGTTGTTCAAATGGGGAATGAACTGACTTTGGGTGTGGGCGGAGGGATTACTATCGGCTCGAATAACAATGACGAATACAAAGAAACGTTAGCCAAAGCGGCATCTTTTCAGCCATGATAAATCAGCTTTGATCAAATCAGTTATGATAAAGGCGCTTATAAATGGGAATTGGAAGAAAATATCAAAAGAACAGCTGCAGTTTGGCACCGGTTCCTATGCATTTAAAACGGGATTGTACGAAACATTCCGCACGTTAAATCATAACACCGTTTTTCTTGATGAGCATGTGAACAGGCTTTTACGATCTGCCTGGTGCACGGGTCTTATAATTCATTATTCAAAACATGAGATTCTTGAAATGGTTGATACCGTTATTTCAAATTTTCCTGAATCGAATCAGCGTGTTCGTATTCTTGCAGATCCAGATAATCTCATTCTTTACACATCTTCACTGGACATTGATGATTCCATTTATGATGGTGTTTCTGCAATTACCGTGTTTGCAAGCAGGAGTACTCCCCATGTGAAAACAACAGATTATGAAGTGTGTCTTTCGGCATGGGAAAAAGCAAAAAAATCGAATTGTTTTGAAGCTATATTGGTTGATAATGATGGTTATGTTTATGAAGGAAGTAAGAGTAATGTTTTCTGGGTAACAGATGGAAAACTTTTGACTCGCCAAGACCAGGTGCTACCCGGTGTAACGCGGCAAACCATTATTTCAAAATCGTCCATCCCGGCTGCATTCGGACAGTTGAATAAAAATGATTTTGATCAGATAGATGAACTTTTTATCACCAACAGCGGGTCGGGTATTGTTCCTGTTAATAAAGTGAATAAAAACAAAATAGGAAGTGGAGTAGTGGGTAAATTAACCAGAAAATTATTGTCCGATTATAACATGTGGATAAAACTGTAAATCAAACTTCCAGTTTGTTGTGCCAAGAAAAGGTAGAATTGTGATACACAGGCAAGATGCCTGTGGTACGGTTATTAAATAAAGAAAAAGGAAAATAGAAATATAAGAAGATGCGAATATTTATCACAGGCGCCACGGGATTTGTGGGCGGATATGTTTTAGAGGAACTCAAGAAACATGGGCACGAAACCGTTGTGCTTGTCCGCACGGGAAGTAAACACAAACTTCCCCAAGATTTTAATGGCGAAATTGTTTCAGGTGATTGTTTCAACTTTGATTTTCCATTTAACTGCGATGCGGTCATTCACCTGATCGGAATTTTGCGCCAGTTCAGGTGGAAAGGAATTACATTCGAAAAACACCAATTTCAAGCTGCAAAATCAGTGGCAGATAAAGCAATGAAAAAGGGCGTTAAAAGATTTCTCCTTATGAGCGCCAATGGTGTAAAACCCGTGGGCACGCCTTATCAGTCAACCAAATATCTGGCGGAACAATATATAAAAAGCAAAAATTTTAATTGGACCATCTTCCGGCCGTCAATTTTGTTTGGCGATCCGTCTCAGCCAAGCGGAGATGTTGGTAAACCGGAGTTCTGCACAATGCTTTATAGGCAGATGATCAAACCGCCAATTCCGGCGCCTATGTTCTGTCCCGGACTGAAACTCAACAAAGGCGGGATGTTTAAGCTACAGCCCATTCATGTAAAAGATGTGGCGAAAGGAATTGTTGCCTCACTTGCCAACGAAAAGTCAATTGGTAAAATCTACCATGTAGGCGGGAAAGACGAATTAACATGGCGGGAGATTATTGACATTATTTCTAAAGCAGCAAAAAAAAAGAAGTGGAAAGTCCCGGTCCCGGCAGTGAAAATGAAAGTTTTAGGCACACTGTTTGGCTGGCTGCCGTTTTTTCCCATTACCCGCCATCAGATTACCATGCTGATGGAAGGAAATGTGTGTGATGCATCGGAGTTTTTAACCGATTTTGAGATTGCGCCGAGGGCATTTTCATCAGAGCAATTGGTGTATGTATCCAAAAGTTAATAGCAGAAGAAGGTTTGATAGTTTTTTTATAATCTGAAAATTTCCATTTATTGTCTGAATATCTCCTGCCCATACAGCTCTAATGGTTTGTGTATGGTGAGTATCCCGAAGGGTATGCACTATACACATTGTTGTAGCCAGTGCTTTTCAATTTCTTTTTCATTTCTCCTCCAATTCATTTAGTTCATTTTCGCTAAAAGCAAATAACTTCAAGAGTACTTCTACGATTACCTCATTTCTACTTTCAATGCTCTCCTGTTGCCATTCTGCAATTGTTGCAAGTTTTGTCCTGCCACCAGCATGATCAAATTCAAGATTATTTAGAGAAAGACCATTTTTATAACCAATATTGATTTTGTAACCTAAGAATTTCTTATTCTGGTGCAGATTCTGTTTTTCACAAAAGCATGAATTGGAAAGCTTAGAATTGTAGCCACTCAATGTGAGATTACCCAAGCAGTGCACCCATTCTTCGTGAATCTCGTAAGCTTCTTCTTTATCTCCATCAGCAATCATATCTATCCAGCACTTTGGGATCTTGTTACCCTGTGGAAGGATATGCTCCACCGTCCAAACCAAAAGTCCTTTTTCGTTTCGTGCCCATAAATCAGGCTTGTATTCCCGGGAATGAGATACTTCATCCAGTTTTGCAAGTACATATCTTGCCATTCCTGAATTGTAATAATATAAATTGTTCTCCAAGTCTTCTTTTAGCTTGTTTATTGAGGAAGGCTTTACTTTACCTTTTAGCAGTTTGTCAATAATTAATTTGCCTGTCAGGTTTACACCCTTGTCAATAGCTTTCTGACATGTTTCTATTACCTCAATGTTTATGGCATCCAAGTCTCTTGTGTTTGGAAAGTCTGTAATGTTCCTCCTCGTATAGTATTTGACCAAGAAATCAAGCACTTCATCCAATGTTTTATCTCGATCCGTAAAACAACTTTCGTCAATAGAGTAGAGATAAAGCAACAAAAGATATGATGGTGCTGAACCTATTCTTTGCAGGTCAATCAAGGCTCGATTTTGCATGCAATCATCATGGTTCTCAGGCTCGATGAAATAGTTGTAACTCTCTGCCTTTTCAAGTAAATCATCAAAGGTAACCTTGGCATTTTTCTTTATATACTGTTCAAAAATCTTAATTAAATTACTTTTTGTTGCACGGGTGTATTTTTCTATTCTTTTATCAGGATAAACCTTAAACGCGTTGTAGTAGTGCCTTAAAAAACGTTCCTGATCCTTGTACTCTGGTAAAAACTCCAACAAAGCCTGCCATTCATCATAGGCATCATCAATGTTCATTTTATGCTGTTTTTCCAAATTTGCCAGCATCTTGTTTTTAATAATATCCATTACTGATAAAGGTACGCCCCTGTTGTTCAAAGATTCAAACAGGGTAAAAGCGTCAGAGGAAGATGAAACAGCAATGTGAATGAACTTCAAACTGTTTATTTTATGTAGCAGTTCGTATAAACCTTCAAGCGATTCAGGAAGGTGATCGTAAAAGTAATCGTAGGCTTTGTATATTCTTCTTATACCACAAAACTTGGAATTGAAGTTTCCTTTAATAAGTTCCAGTTCATTAAGAATGTGCAGGTAGTCAGCATAATTGTTTTTTTGTGTTGAAGGTTGAACTCGCAGAAAACAGTACTTATGCTTATCTTTAAAAAAACCGAGCTCGCTTTTATTTATTGTTGCCTTTTTATGAACCAATTGTTTGCGGGTGTTACTCAGAGTAAGCCTGAAGTCTTCCAATTCTTCATCATCAATCTCATCATCCATGTCCTCTTGTATTTCAAGAAATGAACAATAGATGGCCATCAACATTAAAGAAATAGTGGTAAGTCGCTGTTGCCCATCAACTACTTCATAAACCCTTGACTCACCTGGTCCTAATTCTGTGTTGTCGTCTATGCAAATGATACTGCCCATGAAATATCCAGCATCATTCTCATCAATGTCATTTAAAAGTTGTTCCCATTCCCCTCTACCCCAGGTGTATTCCCTTTGATATTTCGGCACATGGTAATGTTCCAAGTTGCCTTGGGTTTGTAAAACATTTGCTAAGGATGGATCTGTTGCATTCATATTATTTAGTTTTTCAGCATTGGCTACAACGT
>CAYXUG010000072.1:0-8092 GCA_964468655.1 uncultured bacterium
CCATGGCTTCTTTAACTCTGCTATCTGTAAACCATGTCTATGGTAAGACACTTTTCCGTCGAGCTGTCGACGAGAGATTTTTTACCCTTTTAATCCCTTTTTTATCACCCTATGCATGAACTTACCCAAACCCAATAAATTTTTAACAAATTTCATCATACTTTGTCCTGCAACTTCGGAATGAGTATATAAATGACTGATGATTTTATAAACTTCTTTTTGTCTCTCTTCGAGAGTTTTGCCGAATGCTTCTGTTTCTGTATAGGGAATCATATTATCATTTGCGCCATGGATTAAATAGACCGGAAAATTAATGTTGTCCAAAAAATATCTCGGGGAGTATGCAGATACAGACTCCTCATCTATTTGTTCAAACACATCTTTAGCCAATCTAAATATTTCATTTTTTTCATCTTTATAAATTAAATCTATAAATTTTTTATCTTCCTCGTTCATGGACATGTATATGTATTCAGCTGCAGAATCGTCTTCTTGTATTAAACTGTAAAAATAAGATTTCATTTTCTCCCTATCAAATTCTATAGGAATCTGATTGAGGTAGTTATAAAAAAATACAACTTTCCCCCATTCGTGAGGTTTCATCCTCATCTGTTGTAATCCGTCATTGTATTCTCCTGAAATGGCAAACCAGAAAGTTTCTCTCAAATCATAGTAACTTCCGTAGGAAAGTACAACAACGGGGAGTCCATTTATTCTTTTATCTGTACATGCTTTGATTAGCAGACTTCCGCCAAAACTGAATCCAATGGCTACAATTTGCTTATTGAGAATATCATTCCGACTGTAAATCTGCTCAAAACTTTTAATAATATGCTCAACACTGTCTGGGCCGAGCATTATCTTCATTAAGCTGGGAAGTCTGGGAAGAAAAACTCTGAAACCTATTTTTGATAAACCAATGGCCACCTGGTTTACAATTTCATGTTTTTCACCAGTGGGTGATGCACCAGGGTACAAAATAACTGCCGGAGTTCGTCCTGTAATCTTTGGATGGTAAATCCTCAGGGGTACTTTTTCTCCATCTTCCAATTGATAATGGGAGGATTCGAATTGAAAATCTGTAGATTTTCTCCCGGTTAATTTCATTAATCTTCCGGGTAGCAAATAGAGCAAAAGTTTGGCACATTTGAAGGCAATTGTCCTTGTTGCAAAAAACACGATTAAAACGATTATCCCGATCCATACTAAAACTGTCATATTGTTAAACCATTTTCAACAGTTTTTTTCCTCTACGGAAGCAGTCCTCAGGGATGCCTAATGTCCGGACAATCTGCAAATTTTTTTCCAGATCATTATCAATTCCTTCTATGTTTATCATTTCCTTTATAGAAAGTTTACCTAAAAAATATAATGAACTGATCATAGGAGTTGAAACAAGAGGAAAATCGCTTCCATAAAATAACCTGTCAAATAAATTTGGATGATTTAAAAAATACCTGAGTTTGAAAGTTTTATGAAGAAATGTAAGTGATGATATATCACCATAAAGGTTTGGATATTTGTCAAGCAGCTTCAGAAATCTTTCAAAATAACTGCCTTGCCTGTCACCACCTGAATCGGCGCAGTGTGCCGCAATAACCTGAACACCTTCCTCCAGCGGGATAGTCAATAAATCAGGATTCCCGAGGGTCTGATCTTCCACGGGGACTGTATGTTCTTTTCCTCCATGAACTAGAAGAGGAATATTATGTTCAGTAAGCATTCGATAAAATGGAATATGCCCGGTATCGGATGGATCTATATTCTGACTGTTGGGAAGCCATTTAATTAGCACCGCGCCATTTCCAAGCACCTTTTCGAGTTCCTCCAATGCATCCTTTCTGTTGGGATTTACAGAAGCTCCCGGGTAAAAATGATCGCTTTCACGACATACCTTAAACAGGTACTCATTGGAAATATAGAAAGGAGTCCTGTCATAATCCAATTCACCCTTTTCATTATAGATGCCATCCATTGCGAGTAGAATACCATAGTAGTGAAATGGCATTGATTCGACCTGTTTTCTTAGCATTTGAACGTATTGCCTGTCCTGTTCATCCGGACTGGATTTATTATCAATCTCAAGAAATTGCCTCAAAAACTTGAACGGAACAGAACGCCGGGACCTCGAACTGATAAAACAACCATTTGATTCACTTTCACCTACGAGATGCATGTGAATATCAACAACTTCGGTGGGATAATCATTATGCCCGCTTATAACCTTTGGGATTAAACCGCCAAAAAGAGCAAGAGGTGCAGATTTCAGGAAGTCTCGTCTATCCACCGAATCCGACGCCAATACCGTGCACCATAACCATAATGCCTCCATAATATCCTGTCACTGCTACTGAAATTGAGATCAGCACCAAAAATGCAAAAGCAAGAATATTTAGTTTCCGGCTTCCGGGGTATTTGAAATAGTACCATAACCAACCTGCCAGCACAACTATGGATGTCCAAATAGTGAAGTTTGCAAATTTTTCATGAGTTTGAATGAGTTCTAACTCAATATCATTAAACTGAATTTTTTGCGCAGCTGCGATTGCAGCGTCCTGCCCGGATAAACCGGTGACAATGGAATAAACCACAGAAATTCCGAATAGAAATAAAGGTAATCCAGAATGAATCCACTGAATTTTAAAAACAACCATTCCTTGAAGGATTGCAGCAGTCATAATCAACACTATTGGAAAGTGGGAAATGAAGGGATGTATTTCAGCCATTGATTTTCAGGAGCCGAAATTGGCTTCCGCGAATTGCTTCATTGCATCCATGGTGGAATATTTGTAGCGGAAATTGGTTTCCCGTTCAATCTTGCTGCCATCAACTACCCATCTGTACTGAATATAATTGATAAGAGAACTGGGAGCTTCAGTGATGGCATTGATTCTGAAAAACCACCCAAAAGTGGTTAAAGCTCGAATAAGTCTGGGACCGATAAAAATAGACTTCCCTCCAATGATTTCTACAGATTCACTTTCTTTGATCACATCCGGTGGGCCAAGGTTATAAGCACCGGCTGGTGCCTGCAGAGCCAAATGATAAAGGGCTGAAGCAATGTCTTCTTCATGGATTAATTGAGTATCCTGATCAAAGTTTTTCACGAGTGGTACCAGCGGTTTCATGAGGTAGCGGGAAATGAAATTTCCTAAATTGGGACCTGCAACAACAGCCGGACGAGCAATTACTATTTCAACATTTGGGTGTGTTTTGCCGAATGCTTCCAGCTTTTCTTCTACTATTACCTTATCGTGAGCGTATTGATAGCCAGTCTCTTTGCCCCTAAGAGGGTCAGTTTCACACAGCCATTCAGGATTATCAGGCAAGGCACCGTAAGCAGTTCCGGAACTGGTAACAACCACCCGGTTGATTCTAAACTGCTCAATATGACTCAACACATTCTCCAGACTTCCCACATTTATTTCGTACATTTTTTCCGAGTCGTGGAGAGGGTTCAAGACATATACCAAATGAATAACAATATCAGGAGTGTGTTTTTCAAAAACATCTCTTAAGTCGCTGTTACAATCCCTATTGTAAAAAACCAGCTTTGAGAAATTGGTTCTCGGCTCAGCGAGATCGAGTCCGATCAATTCCATTATAGATTCATCCGAATCAAATCTCTTGCAAAGTTGTGTACCAATATAACCTGATGAGCCGGTAATTAATATTTTCATAGTTTTCCTCTTATATTAGTCAAATTTAACTCAAAGTGAGGTAATCTCATTACAAAAGGTTTAGCTCACAATTTGGAATATTTTCGAGCCCAGTTGATTCCCTTCTGAATCAAAAACTATAACTTCCCATTCCCCAACCCAGCGTGGTAAAATGGTTTTTCGGCTCCATGCTCGCCAGAATGACGACTGCCCCACCTCTATGGGAATTCGTGCCATTTCTCTATTTTGATAATACCATATATGTGTTACCGTATCCGTTTTTACAAGGTTTCTGATTCCGGTAAAACAGAATAAGTTGTCAACTTCAGATGTAAATTCGGTTCCTGATCCAAGCGGTTTTCTGTTATTTATCGCCTTGCAAATTGTAATCTGGCGAAGTGCCAGATTCGGAGATTGAATAACTATTTCAACTCGTTCCTCATTGACACTATCCACAACAGTTTCAACAGTGTTTTTTAATTCTATTTCATCCAATTCAATGATAATTGAATCAGCAATTATTTCACCTGATACTGACATTACAAGGATTTCTTCAGTAATCTGCTTTGAATTCCAAAACAATTCCGTTGTAAGATAGAATAAATAAACAAAACCTAGAAAAATTATACCCATTTTGAGTTTTTGCTGAATAGCAATTCCAAGCAGAATTAACCAAATTAAAGAGATAAGAAGAAGTTCAGATAGATTCATATTCTAAAATTAATTATGATGGGTAGTCACACTCATAAGACAAAGAACCACAAAGTGAAAATAAATGAACAACTAGTTGAGTTTTTGAACCTAAATATCTTATGGCGCATTTTAATTACTGTCACCGGTCACACCTTTAAATTTGTTGACCCAAATCGGACTCGACCAAGCCCAAACCTCCCGTTCCGCGCGCAAATCTACATCAAAAACATTTCGCTTCTGTTTGGCGCGGACATAGTAAACCGCCCAATCGGAATAACTCTCATCAACAAAATCATTCACGCATTCACGTCTCTGTCCCATCTCACGATGAACAATCTCGAAAACAGGGTGTCCTTTTCTCCTGGAGCTATCCCAACGCAGCACTTCTACAAAATCAAGATCATCAGTGCCATAAACTTCATAGTGGATTTCAGGGAATTTGCCGGTCTGCAGGGAAACATGCGATCCCATTATCTGGCCGTCAATCTCAAAACGGAGGATCATGCGCTGTCCTGTGGTTCCATAAGTCCGCCTGTTTTTCAATGCATCAAAAACAGCATCACGTGTCAATCCAGCAGAGTACACAGCCGCCAGACCTGCATAGGGTAAGCCCGGTCGTGTAGTATGGTCGTCACTTGATGCGATGACACCCAGAAACTCCCCCGCTGCCCATGCGTCCTGGGCATAGTGGGGTCCATCCAGAGCATCTCTCTTATTCTTTTTTACCAGCATGGAGTGCGAGAGCGGATGCCGGGAGTCGCTATACTCACTCAACGCAGGGTAAGATAGCGGGTGTCCGGGATCGTAATACTCACTCATTCCGTGCAGTGAGTAAACTTCAATCAACGGTCGAAATTTTTCATCTCCAAACTCATTGCCAAAACTAACACCCGAATGAACCCATGCTGTCTTCTGGTTCCAGATAATTCCGGTGTGATGAGGCACCGTTATCATTTCTGTGCCAAGAGGCAGCATATCGGTTAACTCCCAGACGTTCTGTATCTGATCAGAGTCATCTCTCCTGAATAGCGGAATATCAGGAATCAGTTCATCAGGCGCGTTAAAGTAGATATTGTGATGACCAGACGGAGGCCAGGCACTAAACTCACACCCCAGGAATGTAACAAACTTCCCGGGCTCATAATACCTGACAACATCCCGTTTGGTACTTTTCCACTCCCGAGGGTTAATCCCACCCGGAGCCGATTCGAAACCGAAGACTATTGTATGATCCGTAAGAGCATAGAAGTCCAGGCACGATACATCTCGCGCTTTGCGGAAACCATCCGTACCGATACCATCGAAGCTGACAGAAGAATGACTGTGTAAATCCCCCCAGAATAGGCCATAGTCCGGCGTTCCACCCATAACTTCAGAAGGATTTGAAAATACTTCAGGCAAGGTGCCGTTTACTCCTTCCACAGGTGTAATCTTCATGCGGTGGATACCCGGGTTGGTGAAAGATACTGTAACGATCTTTCGTCCTTTATCAGCTGGTGATAGATGAACGGTTTCTGGAAAGACGGCTGATGAATCGGAGGAAGACAAAGCCAACATTCCCGTGAATGAAGTGGCTAGATTATGATACTCATCAAGAACAACGATTCTGAAGTCCTGCGGTTTACCGCTGGAGATTGTAGACGGTAAGTAGCAGGCAATTTTATTCGGTGTACCAGGCAGGATTCTTAGCAAAGGCCTCGGCAAGACCTCCCTGTAGAACCCTTTTCCGAAAAGATCATATGCGATTAGGATAGAATCTACAAATGCTGAAAGTTCCGCCGTGATCTTCCCACTTTCACTACCACCACCGAAAACAACTGTAATGGTGTCCCCCCGACTCAAGGTATTATCCTGCAAACGAGCTGTGACTACCCAAACATTGCGATCCCAATCCCAAGGAACTGTCCCATCCGTTCCTGTGATTTCGGTAATTGCAACACGTGCATTCACATTTGAAGTTGCAGCTTCCACATAACCGGAGACTGCGGGATCTGAGTGCTGCAACCGGTCATAATCATAGAATGTCTTGAACCCCTTCACAAACCGAACCTTGATGGCACCGCCCACGGCCATACTGTCACTTTCAAGTATGAAGGAAACATTCCAGGTACCCGCTTGACCTACAGTTGCAGTCTGGGGGAAAACAGTGGCGCGACCACCCATTTTGATTTGCTTTGCACGATCCCGGTACTCCGACACCTCACCCTGCTTCCCCATTAGATTGTACAATTTCACTATTCGTTCAATAATCGCAGCCACGTAATCATCGTCCCACCCGGAGTTTTCTTCCCAAATTTCCAGAGATCTTTTAAGAAGGGACTCTGCTTCACCGTAATTTTTCTCAAACCGGTACAACAATGCCAGATCATTAAGATGCGGCAGGAGATCAGGATGATTAAGCCCCACAATTTTCTCCTTGATCACCAGAATCCTCTTATAAAGGGGTTCAGCTTTAGAGTATTCAAACTGACCATAATATACCGCGGCAAGGTTTTTTAGAAATTTCACAAGGAATGGATGGTTTAATCCCAATGCCTTTTCTTGTGCCTCGAGTACCCGCCGAAAAAGTCCCTCCGCTTCAGAGTAATTACCCTGAGTGTAGTAGACAACTGCCAGATTATTCAAGTTCTTTATGACAAATGGATGGTTTATGCCGAGTGCTTTTTCTCCAATTACAGCAGCCCGCCTGAAAAGAGGTACTGCCTCAGGAAACTTCCCCTTCGATTGAAATATCTCAGCAAGACTGCTTTGTGACAGCGCCAGGTCAACGTCATCAGGGTTAAGTATCTTCTCTCTTATCATCAATGCCCTCCTGTGCAATCGCTCTGCGTCACTGTCATTACCCAAGCTCTGGTAAAGCAATGCAAGATTAAAAAGAGATGTTGCCACGTCAGGATGATCTGAACCAAGGTCCTCCTCCCTTATCTCTACAGCACGGATTAAGAGAGGCAGCGCCGCCGTGTGTTTCCCCTGCACATGGTAAACTGCAGCAAGATTGCTTAGAGTGTGCCCCACTATAAGGTGAATAGGTCCAAGCACTTCTTCCCGGATTGCAAGGGCCCGCTTGAGAACAACTTCTGCCTCAGAATTACGGCCTTGAGCATTATAGACTACAGCCAGATTATTCAGGGATAAAGCTGTATCCAGGTGGTGCGGCCCAAGGGCTTTTTCTCTTATTGCCAGTGATCTGGAGTAGAATTGCTCAGCTTTTTTGTAGTTACCTAGTTTTTCATGGAGCATTGCCAAGTTACTGAAAGACGTTGCAACATTTGCATGGTCTGGTCCAAATGTACTTTCTGCAACTGTTAAGGATTTTTCAGCAACTACAGCTGCTTTTGAGTAATCACCCTGTTGATACATTTTTTCGAACTCAGAATTAAGGTCACCCCACGATGTTTTTTGGGTACATGATAAAATAGAGAATGCAGTAAAAAGTAAAGTTAACTGAAGAACTCTTGCTGTGGTTTTTGTAGCTCTCATTGCACAATATAATTTACAAGCGTGAGGAATAAGCTGAAAGGGAGTAAAACGGTCATCCCGCAGAAACAGCATGACTTCACATCAAGTGATCCATGGGATAATCTTTGTTTGACCTTAGGAACCTTCGGAATTGCCAAGTAGAAAACATGAAATTATTCCGAAAAAGAAAAAACCCGCTAACCAGCGGGCTTTAAATCGTGACCCCTAGGAGAATCGAACTCCTGTTGCCAGGATGAAAACCTGGAGTCCTAACCACTAGA
>CAYXUG010000073.1:0-8064 GCA_964468655.1 uncultured bacterium
ATACCCCCTTATTATTTTAGCTCTTTTTGTCCCATAACATCTGACTGGTTACACCATAACATCTGACTGGTTACAGGTATTGGTCTGGTGCTAGATGTCTTATAGTTTGGTTATATGTTAGAATTATGTTTAAGTCTAAGCCATTTGGACCTGGAGAATAAAATAAAGGGCGGGTATATACAAGATTTCCATTAAAATTATTAATAGAAATTTTCCCATTGCTATCGTAAGAGTTCCCAATCAGGCCTTGTTCATTAAATAAATCCGAAGCATCGTTTACATATTGATCACTATAGTCGTCAGGTAGGACTATTGTTATTAACAGAAATAAGGTGATTAATATATTACTATGTTTTCCCTTCATATTCATTTTCCACCCAGGATAATAGTAAAAGTACAAAAAATATTATTTAAAGCAAATGCGAATTTTTCACTGCCCATATTATTTCTTTTGAAATGACTTTTATGGTTCCCGCAGCTGGGACTACAATAAGCATGCCCACGGCGCCCATTAATTTTCCTCCGATTAATAATGCTACAATAACAAGTATAGGATGTATTCCCACGCTCTGACCTACCAGTTTCGGCGTGACGAAATTGTTGTCAATCTGCTGAACTATAAGGAACATGACAATGATATCCAAAATGAAGAAAGGTGAGGGGATGGGAACAGCATTAAACAGATGATGAGACAGGGCAACATCACTGTTAATGTTGTTCATGATGGCAATTAAAATAGCCGGGACCATTCCTGCAAAAGGTCCCACGAGCGGAATGAGATTGGCAAGTCCCGCAATAATTCCGATAAAAATGATGAGGGATAGATTAGCCCCAACCAGCGTGTTTAAAAGCCACAATCCGATAATGGAAAGAACCGCCACATTGGTAGCGGCGAGAAACTGCCCTCTTAAATAATTACTCACCTGTTCCTCTGTATTTCTCACAAGGCGGAGTCCCAGCTCAAAATATTTATTCGGTATAAATGAAACAAGCGACCGCTTGAAATTGTGGTATTCAAATAAAAGGATGACCGTAAAAATGAGCATCATGGTGGCGAAAAAGAAAAACGTTCCGATGGCTGAAGTAATCTGCGAAAGACTCTGCAGAACGGTATTCATGTAGCCGGTAATTTTGTCCCCGCTTGTTGTTACATCGGAGCCGCTTACGACCAGTTCTCTAGCAAATTCCGGAAGGCGGGCTATGGCTCCCTCCCGCAGATTGTTGATGGTGGTTACCACTTCATCCTTATCAAATTTGTGGTAGGTGGAGACCGCCTCTTTCGAAAGCTGTACGCCAAAACTTGACAGAAAAATAATAATAACCGAAAGCAGTGTAACCACAGTTGTCAGAACGGCAAGTCCTCTGCTTTTCAGTTTACCTTCCAGCCAGTCCACGCCGGGCAGTAAAACAGTGGCAAACAGAAAAGCAAAGATGAACAAAAACACAACATCAGAAATATATTCCCAGATGACATAGAGGAATGCAAGTCCAAGGAGGAATTGGAAGATACGGTAAAATTTCTTAGTGGAATCCTGGCCGTTCACCATGGGATTCAGGAATTTGACATTGTTGCTTTAGCCAGCAATTCGTTTGTATTTCTCAGCCGTTCACCAATTACACTTGCAAGATTGAGAATAATTTTTACGCTTAATTGCGGATTTCGTTTAATGAGCGCATTCAAGTCCGGGCGGAAAAATCCCAGGAGTGTGGAATGATCTTTTGCGATTGCGCTTGCTGATCTGGGCGCTTCATCCAAAAGAGCAAGGTCGCCGAAAAAGTCACCTTCCTTCAGGGAGGCAACGATATTCTGACTTCCATTTTCGTCCTCTGTAACAATGTCCACTTTCCCCGTGAGAATTATGTATAGCCCTTCACCGGGCGCATTTTTTCGGAAGACAAATTCATCCGGTTTGTACGTGCGTTTGTGTACGAGTTTTTCCAAGGCACCGATCTCTTTCGGATCAAGGTCATCGAAGACTGGCACATTTTTCAGCGCCAGTGCTTCCTCGCTTTCATCTTTTTTCCTGTTACGGAATATATTTTCCCATAGGGCGTTTTTCACAGTTGACTCCTCAATTGATAATAATCTGGTAGTCAAAATAGTTAGCTCTGTCTATTTTGTCAAGTAATTTGGTATGGAAAAGAATTGGAATTCAAACGTAGTCAATCTATTTTTCCCGACGTGAAACTGAACCGGAATTTAATTTTTATCATTTTTCTTTCGATTTCATCATCGCTTTTTTCTCAGAATGTTTCGAAATATGAAGACGATATCAAGTTTCATTCCAGTGAACTCGACCGCCTCCGCAGTGAAATGAAAGAGTTCGAATCCAGAATTAACAGTACCGCCAATAAGGAAAAATCTGCACAGCAATTGCTCGAAGATCTGAATGAAGAAATTACATTAGTCCGAAATTTGATTTACCGCCTGCGTAAGGAAGAAAAGGATAAACAGCATTCAATAGATGAAGCCCAAGAGATGGTTCGGGATAAGAAAATGGAATTGGAAAACCTGAAAAGCAGATACGCGCGCAGGGTAGCTCAAACCTACAAAAAAGGCAAACTGTCTGATTTTGATCTTCTCGTAGATTCTGATTCCTGGAGGCAGGCAATTTACCGTGCAAAATATTTAAAAGTCATTTCAGATTACGATAAAGCGCTGGCAAGGGACATTTCTGTGAAAATTGTGGAAATCGAAAATATAAAACAAAAACTTGAAATTGAATTAAGGGATATAAAAGCCATTGACCGGGAAAAAAGCGCTTCCAAGTCCCGATTGGAAAAACAGCAAAAATCCAGGGACAGGGAACTGGCAAAACTGAAAAAGGAAAAGCGGACACTGACAAAAGGACTGGCTGACAGGCGCGAATCTGCGAAAAAACTGGAAGCCATTATTAATCGGCTGGAAAAGGAAAAAACGGCACGGCTGGCTGAATTGGAGAGAATCAGGAGAGAAGAAAAGGAACTCCTTGCCGGCGGCGATTTTTCAAAACTGAAAGGTAAACTCAGTTGGCCTATCCAAGGAAAAATCATCTCACGCTTCGGCAGGCAGTATAATTCTTCGCTTAAAACATACATGGAAAATACGGGAATCGATATTCAGACAAAAGCGGGTACAGAAGTAAGATCGGTGTTTGACGGAATTGTGACAACCATAACCTATATCCGTGGTTACGGCAATACCATTATAGTGGATCACGGAAATGATTTTTATACCGTCTATACACACGTGGGCGATGTTGAAGTTGAAGAAAACAGTTATATTAAAGCCAAAGAAGTGATTGCCTATATCGGGAGCGGCAGCGAATTAATGGAAACCAAACTTCATTTTGAGATTTGGGGAAATAGAAAAAAATTGGATCCGGAAAAATGGCTGAGGAAGTCGTAGAAGTACAATTAAAGGAAACAGGATTCAAACTGCTTGCAGAACAAGAGACAGTTTGGAACCGGTTGGTGAAGGTGAAATCCAACAATCGGATTGCCACCGCTTACTTGTTTCATGGTCCTTCCGGATGCGGAAAAGAGGGATTCGCAATTAAGTTTGCAGCGCTGTTGAATTGCCGGGATTCTGATACCAATGCTTGCGGTGATTGCTCTTCGTGCCGGAATATAATCAAATTTCAGCATGCGAATTTGACGATGATTATTCCGTATCCCCGGAATAAAACGATAACGAAAAAGGATCCGGCAGAAAAAGCGTTGTCAGCAAATTCAATGAAACAATTGGATGAGCTGAAAAAGGAAAAGAGTAAAAATCTATATTTAAAATTATTGCTGCCGAGAGCCAACAGAATTCTCATCAACAGCATCAGGGACCTGCGGAAATCCATCTATCTCAGTTCCATTGAAGGCGGACAAAAAGTAGTTCTCATATTTGATGCTCATTTGCTGTCCGCCGGGCAGAGCGAGGCAGGAAACGCACTGCTGAAAATGCTTGAAGAACCGCCATCAAATACCACTTTTGTATTAACCACGGATCATCTGGATCAACTTATGCAAACAATACAATCCCGGTGCCAGAAAATTCAATTTAATTCCATCCCCGAACTTGTATTATCCCAATGGCTCAAGGAAATGACGGACAAGAATGAAGATGAAATCAAGATGATAACACAATTGTCGCAGGGGAATGCCCGCCTCTCCCTGGAGTTTGTCAGCGAATCAATTGAATCGTTCACTTCCAGTTTAAAATCACTCGTTAAATGGGTCTCCATTCAATCAGAAAACAACTGGAGGCAATTTATTAATCACGGTTCTTCACTTAATCGATCGAGCCCGGAAGAATTTAAATTCCAGTTAAAATTATTGAGCTGCTGGTTCAGGGATGTGTATTGCATTCGGAATTTCAATGGGCGGGCAAATCTGATTTTACCCGGATTGAAGTCAGAAATGGAATCTTATGCAAAAATGTTCGGTTCCGGCAATTTTCTAAACATTATTTCAGAAATTGAAATGTGCAGCGATTCATTAAAGCGGAATCTTAATGTAAATTTGGTCCTTATCAATTTGTTAATGAATATCAGGGATCAATTGAAATTGAAAGCATAGCAGTCAACATGAGCAAATTTTATATCACTACACCAATCTATTATGTGAATGATAAGCCGCACATCGGGCATGCCTATACAACCATTCTTGCGGATGTTTTGAGCCGGTTTCGCAGGGAAGCGGGAGATGATGTATTCTTTATAACCGGAACAGATGAACACGGTCAAAAGGTTTTTCAAGCTGCTCGGGAAAGGAACGTGGAACCGCAGGATCATTGTGATGAAATGGTTGAAAGATTCAAAAATCTATGGGAAAAGCTGCATATTGAATACGACGATTTTATCAGAACAACCGATACCGGTCATAAAGAGGTGGTAAAGACAATATTGACAGATATTTACGATAATGGCGATATCTACATGGATGAATATTCCGGCAGTTACTGCGTCGGTTGCGAACGGTTTTATACCGAGAAAGAATTGGTGGATAATAAATGTCCGCAGCACCGGAAGGAACTTGATGTAATCATTGAAAAAAATTATTTCTTTAAAATGAGTAAATACCAGCAGCAGCTTATTGATTACATCAAAAATAATCCTGATTTTATCCAACCCGAATTCAGAAAAAATGAAGTTCTCGGTTTTCTGCGCCAGCCATTGGGAGACCTTTGTATTTCCCGGCCCAAGTCCCGTTTAAAATGGGGTGTGGAAATTCCATTCGATTCCGATTATGTCACCTACGTCTGGTTTGATGCGCTCATAAATTATATAAGCGCCATTAAGATTACACAGGATGATACCGTTTCCTCAAAGTGGTGGCCCGCGGAATATCATTTGATTGGCAAAGATATTCTTATCACTCATGCCGTGTACTGGCCCACCATGCTTTTTGCAGCAGGGATTCCGCTGCCAAAAACACTTTTTGCTCACGGCTGGTGGCTCAGTGATGATTTTAAAATGTCCAAATCGCTGGGAAATGTGGTGAATCCGCTGGACCTTATCGAAACCTACGGTGTTGATCCAGTCAGGTATTTTCTCATGAGGGATATGGTCCTGGGGCAGGATGCAAATTTTTCGCTGGATGCGTTCATCCGCAGATATAACAGTGACTTGGCTAACGACTTGGGTAATCTTGCCGGCAGGATTCATACCCTCATTTCGAAGCATTTTGAAAGTAAAATTCCTGAAGCGGGTGAACTTCAAGACGAGGATAGGAAATTGCAGGAACTTTCAACAAAAACGGCGGAAAAAGCTTTTGCAAAGATTCATGGAATGAAAATGAATGAAGCAATCGAAGAAACGCTTCAATTGGTGCGGTTCATCAATGGTTATATGGAAAAAATGAAACCGTGGAAAGTGGTAAAAGAAGACATCGAAAGAACAGGAACGATTTTGTTCATTGCTGCGGAATCATTGAGAATTTCACTTTGTCTTTTGCATCCCATCATGCCGGTGAGGACAAAACACATTCTTGAAATGATAGGCGCTAAAAATGATGAATTTGATCCATCATGGGGAGGTCTTGCCTGCGGCACATCACTTGGGGAATTTGAAACACCCTTCCCCAGAATTGAAGTTGAAAAACCGAAAGAATCACCACAACTCAAAAAAAAGGAGAATAAAGTGGAAAACAACCTGATTTCAATTGAAGATTTTGCGAAAGTGGAATTAAGGACTGCTGAAGTTTTGAAAGCAGAAAAAGTTGAAAATGCAGACAAACTACTGAAACTGCAGATTCAGTTGGGAGATGAAAAAAGGCAAATTGTAGCCGGGATTGCCGAGCATTACCAGCCGGAAGAATTGGAAGGAAAAATCATTGTGGTTGCCGCAAACTTGCAACCGGCGAAAATCAGGGGCATCGAATCCAACGGGATGCTTTTGGCAGCGTCAAAAAATGATTCAGTGATTGTCCTGACTGTTGATGATCCTTCCATCGGTTCAGGTGCAAAAGTATCATAAAATATTAATCAACTTTGTTCATAGATACACACGCCCACCTTTACTACGATGATCTGAAGAGTCAATTGGATGATATTGTTACCCGGGCGCAGGATGCCGGTGTAAATCAGATTCTTTGTGTTGGGACAGACATTGCCTTATCAAAAGCATCCATTATAATTGCGGATCAATACCCAGATATTTATGCTACGGTTGGTATACACCCTCACGATGCCAAAGACGCAGAAACGAACTATTTAAGTGTCATTGAAGACTTGATATCTCATCCTAAAGTAGTAGCGCTGGGGGAAATGGGACTTGATTTTTCCCGAAATTTATCGCCCAAAGAAATTCAAATTAAGATGTTTACCGCTCAACTGCAGCTTGCAAAAAAACTTAATCTACCTGCCATCATCCATAACAGAGATGCCGATGAAGACATCCTTAAAATTTTAAGAGAGATAAATTATCAAAAAACAGTTATACACTGTTTTTCCAGTGATGCAAAAATGGCGGCAGACGTATTGAAATTAGGTGGATTAATTTCATTCACCGGAATTGTTACTTTTGGGAAAAATCATACTGAATCTGTGTTGAAATCTATTTCGCTCGAAGATTTTATACTTGAGACGGATTGCCCATTTCTTGCGCCTGTTCCCAATCGCGGGAAACTGAACGAGCCGGCAAACATTCCACATATCGCAAAAAGGATTGCTGAAATTAAAAATGTTGAATTGGAAGAAATTGCCAAAGTGACAACCCATAATACAAAACAGTTTTTTAACCTCCCATCTTGAAGCACACTCCCCGCAAACGTTGGGGACAGCATTTCCTCACCGATAAAAATCTCCTCAAAAAAATTGTAAGGATTATCCAGCCAGATCCGGAAGACGTCATTCTTGAAATAGGTCCCGGACAAGGTTCATTGACGGAACTGATAGCTCCAAGAGTGAAACAACTCATTGGGATAGAAATTGATAGTGATTTGTTTAAATTACTTAGGGAGAAATTTGCTGCTTCAAACTGTCAATTTATCAATACCGATTTTCTTAAAGTAGATATGGAACAGCTTCCATTTGAAAGTAACGCTATAAGGGTTGTCGGGAATATTCCATATAACATTACCTCTCCGGTGATATTCAAACTTCTGGAATCGCTTAAACTTTGGAAAGATATTCATCTGATGGTTCAAAAGGAAGTGGCAGACCGGCTTACGGCGAAACCGGGATCAAAGACCTATGGCAGGTTGACAGTGATGGTCCAGGCATTAATGAATGTGAAACAGGAACTGGTAATACCCCCTGATGTGTTTTCACCAAAACCGGTAGTCTATTCCTCTTTTCTTTCTATCCAAACACATGAGAAATTTGATTTTGATGATAAAAGCTGGGAACTTTTTTCCCTAATTGTGCAAAAAGGATTTGGACAAAGACGAAAAATGCTGAAGAATTCACTCAAAGAATTTGAATTTGATGATACCTTGAATATTGATTTTGAATTAAGGCCTGAAATGCTGGCTATTGAGGATTTTGTTCATTTATCAAAGATGATAAAAGAGGTAAATAGTAAAGAAAAATAATCAGCTTTGAGTGTCTTACCATAGACATGGTTTACAGTTTTGGGAGTTAAAGAAGCCATG
>CAYXUG010000074.1:0-2967 GCA_964468655.1 uncultured bacterium
ATGTTGCCGTAACAGTGTAGTTACCTGCTGGAACACCATCGATTTTATAGTTTCCGTTAGCATCCACAGCTGCGCCGAAAGAAGTTCCTTCGACTATTACATTTGCACCTGCAAGTCCTTCACCTGATTCAGCATCGGTGACAGTACCAGACACCGTCCCTGCGATTAATCCTGCAGGTACAAGTGCTAATATCAAAAATGACGCTATAATCCCATATTTGCTCATAGTATTTCCTCCTGTTATTTGTTTGGGTTGAATATTTTTTTTGCTCTGCATGTTAAATGTTTTTACTCCGGGTTTACTTCTTCTCGCAAGCAGAAAATCATACTAAATTCTATTAAATGCAACTGTTTTTTAACCTCTAATTTTTATTCTGACAGTACTATCTTCTTATTTTATTTTAGTAATGTAAAAAATCTGTTTACCATTAAATTTAATGATGTCTAAAATTGGAAAAAAAGTAATCTTTAAACCTACCATGGCAGAATAAATTGAACATTACCAAACTCATAGAAAGATTTCTATCTCATATCAGAAATTCACTCACATTCATGGGATTGGTCATCCTGGTGACATTAATTACCATAGATATTCTCGTTCGGGTCAGTAGCAATATTCAGGAAGAAAAAATCAACGCTATGATTGATTCTGTATCTTATCATCATGAACTGTATGAAGAAGAAATTTCTAAGATTGCACTGGTTGAAAAAGACGATCCGTTTAATTTTTTCCCGGAAAATAAAAAACCATCTGATACATCATTAAAAAAAGAACCTATTAAAAACAATCGTATTAAAAAATATGTACCAGTTTCAAAGAGTGAACCAGAAATAACTCTTGTTTCCCATGATACATCTGAAACAAAATTCGTGGTACCTTCATATACCCTTCACCGCATTGAAAAATTGTCAGGTTCATTCAGTCAGGGTAAATTGTATGTTACTGTTCATAACAATTTTACTGAAGATCAATTGAAACTATTGTGCCACACATTGAAAGAGAAATACAACGATTTTACTAATCTGGTAATATGTTTATATTCCGACAATGAAATAGGCATAAGTCTTGCACTTGGCAGAAGACCTGTAGCAAACAATTTAGAAATTCAAAAATCGTGGTTAGTGTTTTATTCTTACAATCCCGTAGAAGGTGAATATTTTGACACTGATCCGGGGCGTTATCTGGGAACTTATTAAATGAAAAATTCGTAGTGCCAAAATGATAAAAAAGCATTACTTTTGGGTGAATCATTGATTTATAAAGGAAAATTAACATGAAGCATAAAATCTTATTATTCGCAAGTATACTCACTTTAATATTTGCTCAGTCAACTGAGGAAATAAAAAAGCAGATAAAAGCATCAGGGATGTCTGAAGTTGAGATCAGGGAACAACTGAAGCAGCGGGGTTATAGTGATGAACAAATTAAAGAAGAAGCCGCCAGAAGAGGTATTGATTTAGAAGAAGGTACCGGGCAAACTCCCCAGACTCCAGCACAACCCGTTCAGGAAATTCCGCCACCTGCTATTGATCCTTCAATCACCGATAAACCGCAACCGGGTGATGCTGTTGTTATACCGGGTGCAGAGACTCCCGGAGATATTATCCAAAAGGAACTCGAAATTATCACAGACCAGGATTTGGAAATTATTGATGAAGATGAACTCGTCTTAGAAACTGAACCACAACCGGGACGATCTCCTTTAACCTATTTTGGGTATGATATTTTTCAGCGGGATCCGGCATTATTCCAATCATCAACATTTGGCGCAGTGGACCCGGATTATAACATCGGACCCGGAGATGAAATTATTATCATGCTTTGGGGAGAGACTCAATTCCGCCAGGTATTTACAGTTGACCGGGAAGGATTTATTTTCATACCTGAGATTGGACAGGTATTTGTAAATGGATTAACACTCAACCTGCTTGAATCGAAATTGTTCAGAGTATTATCTCAGTCCTATGCGAGTCTTAATCCTAACACCGGTAAACCTACAACATTTCTGGATATAAGTCTTGGGAACTTGAGGCCTCTGAGAATTCTTGTCCTGGGAGACGTTGCTCAACCCGGCGCATATACTGTTAGTCCGTCAACCACTCTTTTTTCTTCATTATACTTTTTTTCTGGACCTACAACCAATGGATCACTCAGAAATATTCAGTTGATAAGAGGCGGTGAAAAAGTAGCCACGGTCGATTTCTACAGTTATTTACTCTCAGGGGAAAAAATAAATGATGTACGGCTTCAATTAGATGATACCATTTTTATACCCTCCCGTATAAAAACCATTTCTATCAGTGGTGAAGTTATTAGACCCGCTATCTATGAATTAAAGAAAAATGAAGGTTTAAAGGAATTAATTGAAATTGCAGGTGGATTGAAAACAACAGCGTATATCGAAAGAGCCCAAATTGACAGAATTGTTCCTTTTAAAGAACGTGAAGAGCTGGGGATGGACAGAATGTTTGTTGATGTGAATCTTGAAGATATTTTGTTCAAAAAGAAAAATGTTAGTCTCAAAGATGGTGACCGGATTCAGGTTTTATCCATTATGGATCTAAGAAAAAATATTGTAACAATTTCCGGTTCGGTTGAAAGACCCGGATCATACGATATTGGAGATTCTCTTCGATTAAGTGAACTCATTACAAAATCTGAGGGTTTATTAGGCGATGCGTATCTCGACAGAATTGACATAGTGCGAATTAAACCTGATTTCAGCGAACAGTTAATTAAATTGAATTTACAGGAAATTATCAACCTTAACCCTTACCATGATATCTTGCTTCAAGGATTAGATCGGGTAAGGGTGTACAGTCTTACTGAAATGATCCCAAGACAATTTATTAGCATTGCCGGCCATGTCAAAAGACCGGGTCAATATCCATTATTGGAAGACATGACTTTATATGACCTCATTTTTAAAGCAGGTGGTTTCATTGATGAAGACTGGCGGAAACGAG
>CAYXUG010000074.1:3067-7866 GCA_964468655.1 uncultured bacterium
CTGAACGAGCTGAACTGGTAAGAGTTGCAGAAGACAGTGTTACAAAAGAAATCATTCCATTTAATCTTGATGATGTTCTGAACAAAACCGGATTAGCGGACATCGCATTAAAACCACATGATTTAATACGAATTTATTCCCTCGAAGAAATTAAGGGCGGTTCGAATAAATATGTCTCTATCTCAGGTCATGTGAAACGACCGGGACGCTACGAACTGTATGAAGAAAATATGACAATCTATGACCTCATTTTTAAAGCAGGTGGTTTCATTGATGAAGACTGGCGGAAACGAGTTTATGCTGAACGAGCTGAACTGGTAAGAGTTGCAGAAGACAGTGTTACAAAAGAAATCATACCATTTAATCTTGCAGAAGTACTAAACAAATCAGAATTCTCTAAAACTAAATTAAAACCAGACGATCAGATTATAATCTATTCCTTGGAAGAAATGAAAGGATCAACAAAATATATTTCCATATCCGGTCACGTTAAACGTCCCGGGACTTATGAATTATATGAAGAAAATATGACTCTTTATGATCTTTTGTTTAAAACAGGTGGATTTGATGACGTTGAGTTCAAAAATAGATTGTTTGTTGAAAGAGGTGACTTAATTCGAAAAGATGAAAATGGCATCACCCAAACGATTATTCCATTTAACATCGGTGAAGTGCTTGATAATCAAAATAGTCCCCAAAACTTCCCTCTGCTGCCCGGAGATGAAATTCGTGTTTATTCAAATTCTATGTTCAATTCTGTAAAACCTGTCGCAATCGAGGGTGTTGTTAAAAATCCCGGGGAATATACGTTGAAAACAGGTATGACAATTAAGGATCTTATACTCGAAACTGGTGGTTTATCAGAAAATGTTTATAGATACAAATTAGAAATAGCCAGAATAGATCCGGAAAATGATGATGAAGAAAAATATGCTGAGATTATTTCGCTTGATATGGACAATGATTTTTCTATTTCAAACGTTAAATATCAATACAAGGAAAATCCAGGTGAACTTGTCGTAAAAAGGGATGAATTCAAATTATTCCCGTACGACCATATATTCATTCGTCCCGACCCGCATTTTCATTTACAAAGAAAGGTAAACGTTTCCGGGGCAGTATACTATCCCGGTGATTATGCTATAATTCAATCGGGAGAGAAAGTTAGTGATATATTAAAAAGAGCGGGAGGGTTAAGACCGGAAGCTTACCCTAAAGCTTCAGCCCTAATTAGAGGAGGGCAAACAGTAAAAATATCGTTCTATAAATTACTAAAAAATCCAAAATCAAAAGATAATTTTGAAGTCATTGAAGGTGATCAAATTATCGTTATTCAAAAACCGAATGTAATACACATTACAGGTGAAGTGAATTCACCAGGGATTTATAAATACTATCCAAATATGCGTTTAAAAGATTATATAAACAGGGCAGGTGGATTAACAATTAATGCAGAAAGAAACTCTATTTGGGTTGAATATCCATGGGGGCAATCAAAAAGAATGAGACGAGGGATTTTACCATCACCAAAAGTGGCAGACGGCTCAGTCATTATTGTAGGTGCTGAAGAAGAAAAAGAGCCATTTGATAAAACAGAATTTGCAAAGGAAGTTGCTTCTATCATGGCTGATATTGCACAAGTTATTGCTATTCTCATATTAGCTAAACCAGGGTAAAATGGGCAAACAACAACACACTCCACAACCGCCACCACAATATTATTATGAAGAGGATACCATTTCTTTAACTGATATCCTTTTGGTGCTGGCTAAGCAACTTAAACTACTAGTCATTACACCGCTTATTTTGGGTGTCATCACTGCCTTCTATGTTCTGTTTATTGCTCAACCGGTTTTTGTATCATCGGCAAAAATAATGTCTTCAAGCAGTGGGGGTGGTTCTACTTCCCAACTTCGGGGACTGGCAGCACAATTTGGTGTTTCGGTTCCAATGGGAGATGAAGGGGTTGAACAATGGGTCTATCCGGATATAATCAAAAGCAGAATTTTAGCACGTGCTATGCTTCAGCAAAAATTCAACACAGTAAAATACGGACCACAAAAATCTCTGTTACAAATTCTGACTTACGGTGATGAGGAACCAACGGTTGCATCAGAAACCCTAATAAAACTAGGGGTCAATTCATTCTTAGAGATGATTGGAGTAGAAAAAGACCGGGTCACTACCATTTATACAATAACTGTTAGTGCATTCGAGCCTCAATTTGCCACAGATCTTTGCGCCGTATTGATTGATGAACTGGATGAACATCAGCGGAAATACAAAACAGCTAAGGTAAAGGAGACGCGATTATTTATTGAAGGACGTATCGTGGAAGTGCAAATTGAGTTGAGAGAGGCAGAAGAAATACTCAAAGAATTCAGAGATCGAAATCGACAAATTCAGCAATCTCCTACTTTACTGCTTGCCCAACAGCGTCTAATACGCGAGGCAACTGTTTTAACTGGCGTATTTACCACACTTAAGCAGCAACTTGAAATGATTAAAATTGAAGAAGTTAGAGAATCTTCGGTAATTCAGGTTATTGATCCCCCTGAAGCACCCTTATTTCGCAATAGTCCCAAACGAAAACGATCTGTTTTATTATCACTCTTTCTTGGATTTGGAGTTGCTGTAGCTGGTGCTTTTGTACGTGAATATGCCAATAAAAGTAACGAAGAAGAAAAAGGGAAATTTCAAGAAATTATAGAGTTGACTAAAACAAATATTATTGGATTAATACAATTTAGAAAAAAACGTGAATAATCGTTTCACTTATGTTAAAGAGCTAATAGTGTTGTAAACCTCCTTTTTATTACCAAACCTATCTCTTATCAGCAGTTATACCTATCTAAATACAATGCATACAAAAAAAGACACTTGATTTCGCGTCTCTTTTAGCTATAATCCCACAGTCAATAAGTTAAGTGATTATACTAATTAAGCCTGGCCTTTAATTGAAAATGGTTCCAATCGATTTTCCATAGTGTATGGTATAAAGGAACTTGGACTATAGTCTGGGATAAGTTCCTTTAATTTTAATTGAATTTCGCTACTATCCAAGTTTTCAGAAATATCAAGAAGATCTTTTACAGCTGATTTAAATACCATCCAGTTCATTCGGTGATTATCGTCATACAAAATCCTAATTTTTTTGTGTTCAGTTACAACTACTTTTTCATCTTTGGATTGTAATTCTTCATAAAGTTTTTCTCCAGGTCTCAAACCTGTATAAACAATAGGTATATCCTTATCAGGATCAAATCCTGATAATCTTATTAAATCACGGGCCATTTGATCAATTTTAATTGGTTTACCCATATCCAGAAGAAATATTTTCCCCTTTTCACCAAGGGCGCCTGCCTGCAAGATTAGCTGTGCAGCTTCCTGAATGGACATGAAAAAACGGGTCATTTCAGGGTGAGTAATTGTCACAGGTCCCCCAAAATTTATCTGTTTCTGAAAGGTCGGAATTGCGCTGCCGGAACTTCCAATCACATTCCCGAATCGCACCGCCAAGAATTGGGTTTCGGAATCAACATTGATTGACTGGATTAACTTCTCCGCCAATCTTTTTGTTGCACCCATTACATTTATGGGGTTAACCGCTTTATCAGTAGATACCAAAACAAATTTTTCTACACGGTATTTATCTGCCAGATCAACCAGATTCACAGTACCACCGACATTGGTGGTGACCGCCGCCCAGGGATGCAGTTCCTGAATGGGAACATGTTTATAGGCTGCAGCATGAAAAATGATTTGAGGACGATTTTCATTGAAAATCTTTTCCATATGTTTAATTTTAAGGATATCACCTAAAATCGGTATTATAATTGAATTACTTTTTATTCTTTTCATATCGGCGGTAATGGTGAACAGATTTTGTTCATTATTATCAACACAAATGATTTCAGAAGGATTAAAAGCAACACATTGCTTCACCAGTTCTGAACCGATGGATCCACCGGCACCTGTGATAAGAATTCGTTTTCCTTGCAATAGGTTTACAATAGAATTCTTATCTAACATCACTTCCTCTCGCCCCAACAAATCAACATATGATACATCTCGTATGGAGGAAAGAGAAATATCATTATCGATTAATTCTGTAAGACTAGGAACGGTTTTATATTGTCTGCCGGTTGATTTGCAATGTTTCACAATTCTGCGCATTTGCTCACCGGAAGCCGAAGGTGTGGTAATAAGCAACTCATCATAATGAAGTGTTATTTGTTCAAGATCAGAAACAGTACCTAAAATATTATACCCGTGCAACATAGCTCCTTTCTTACTAGGATCATCATCTACAAAACCTAAAATTGTATATGGTGATGATGGAGTATTTATAATTTCGCGGGCAATTTTTTCTCCGGTTTTTCCAGCGCCAACAAGTATTAGTTTTTTCCTGGTAGGTTGCGGATTTGAATTTGTCTTCAATTGAATTTTAGCGAAATACAACCTTACGGCAATTCGGACAACACTAATGGTTATTATAGATAATAAATAGTCTAAAAGGAAAATAGAGCGGGGGAAATTTTCAAATCCTGCAATGAATCCAAATAAAATGATGATGGTTACCGATGAGCCGGTAACTGCTTTACTAATATTTAAGAGGTCCCATAAACTGGTATAACGCCAAATACCCCTATACAATCCTAAAAAATTAAAGGTAACAAGCTTAACTACGATGATTACAGGCAACCAAACCCAGTAAAAATTGTTATACTCTGCAGGAATAGTAAAATCAAAACGGAGAAGAAATGCACCAAAGAAACTGATTACGACAGCTAATAAAT
>CAYXUG010000075.1:0-7727 GCA_964468655.1 uncultured bacterium
TGATTCTATAAAATGATTTACTCTGGGAGATATATTAATTTCCCCGCACATTTTATTATTATAATATTTATTTTTATAATCTATATTTAATAATTCCGATTTTGAATGTGGGATAGAAAGAAAAAATGATTTTTTACCTACAATAACTTCAAAATTAATATTTGTAATTCCACTTTTTATTGGATTTACTTTAATTAATTTTCCATTCCATTCTGGAATTAATTTTATTAGTCTATCAATTGATAATTTCATGATTATTACTCTGTTTTTATTGTTTCATAACCAATCTAAAGATAAAATTTAAATTGATTACGTGTTAATGTTTTTGCTCCAATTTAATTTTTATCAACTTTAAACTCTCTGAGTCTAAAGTCAATAACTTACTTGAGAGACTTGCTTCTATCCGTTCCTTTGCAGTAGGAAAAATAACCTTCCCCAAATCTACCCCTTTAACTAAAAAAGGGCAACGGTTGTTACCCTTTTGCATTGTGTGTTAATATGTTTTATTTCAACAGTATCATCTTATGTGTCCGGGCGAGTTCTTTAGTTTTTGAGGAATAACAATCTATAATGCGTTCTTTTTATATGCGTGATGAATGTCATAGATTATATTCCTTAGATTTAATACCTTGATGTCATCTAATAAAATTTGTTTTCCTAACTAATTATGGAACATATAAATAATATGATGAAACACATGATATACTTCTTTTTACTGATGCAATTGGTATCAGCACGTGAAATCAGTCACATTGAAAACCAAATCATTGTAAAATTTGAAAATGATTATGGCAGAAGCGGAATTGAACAAATCCTGGAAGATTCGGGATTTACTCTCCAAAAGCAGCTGGTAAAAAAACTTAATATCTGGCTGGTTTCAAGTGACAATGGAAAGTTCACCTACACCGAAGATGCCCTGGAAGTCCTTTGGTTAAGACCTGAAGTTGTTTATGCTCAATTGGACCATCTCGTAACAATGAGGAACACACCCGATGATCCTGAATATCCCGACATGTGGGGTATGAACAATACGGGACAAACAGGCGGCACTCCTAATGCAGACATAGACGCCCCGGAAGCGTGGGATTTTACAACCGGCGGAATAACGGCCTTAGGAGATGACATTGTAGTTGCTGTGGTGGATGGGGGAGTAGACCTTGATCATCCTGATCTAATTGACAACATTTGGATTAATGAAAATGAAATACCGGGCAATGGAATTGATGATGACAATAATGGATATGTTGATGATATCAACGGCTGGGATGCTTACGGCAATGATGGAACCATACCAAGCCACTACCATGGGACTCACGTAGCGGGGACTGTGGGTGCCCGGGGAAATAATAATTTGGGTGTTGTCGGTGTAAACTGGGATGTAAAAATTATGGCAATCGCCGGTTCATCCAGTTCGACTTCCACCATTAGTATCGCTTATGGATACGCTCTGGATCAGAAAACAATCTGGCTCGAATCAGACGGTGAATTTGGAGCAAATGTTGTCGCTACAAACAGCAGTTTTGGAATTGATTATGCCGATTGCACCTCAGGCAGTTACCCCGTTTGGAACGACCTTTACAACGCCATGGGGGAAGTGGGTATCCTCAGCGCGGCAGCCACTATTAATTCCAATCAAAATGTGGATGTCATCGGTGATGTTCCCACAGGATGTGACAGTGACTATATCATTTCAGTGACAAACACAAATGATGATGATGAAAAAGCCAATTCCGGCTATGGTGCTCTTTCCATTGACTTGGGCGCGCCCGGAACACAGATACTTTCAACAGCCAACGGCGGTGGAACAACCACCCTAACCGGAACTTCCATGGCAACACCCCATGTAGCCGGCGCTGTTGGGCTCCTCCATGCTGCCGCTTCAGTTGAACTGGCGCAGCTCTATTTGACTGATCCAGGAGAAACAGCACTTACTATTAAACAGGCAATATTGGATAATGTTGATCCCTTGCCAGCTTTAGATGGAATAACTGTTACGGGTGGAAGATTGAATCTGCATTCTGCAGTATCGGCAGTGATGGGGCCTCCTGCATACCCCAATATTTCTGTGAATGTTGATTCGATTGATTTGAGCGCTGGAACGGGAGCTCAAGTGGAAGACAGTTTTACCATTTCAAATACAGGTGAAGCAGACCTTAATTACATAATTACTTATACCGCATCTTCCAGCCGCACCGATTATGAGTATAACATCGATGACAGTCCGGAACCAAATTCATGGAACAGCAACACCTTCGATGATGCAGGGTGGATTGATTTTGAAATTTCTGATAGTGGAACGATTAATGGGTGGAGTATCACTTTTACATGGGATTCAGACTGGTGGCCCGTTGAGGGGACCTTCCATGTTCAGTCCCCTTCAGGGACAGCAGCACAAATAATATCCGGAGCGGAAGATGGAGATTACACCATAGAGTTAACCGAATTCAATGGAGAAATATTGACTGGGAACTGGCGATTCTGGCTCGAGGACACCTTTGGAGACGGCGGACATCAGGCGACTGAAATCGTCCTTTCAGTTTCTGCTCTTACAGCTGAGGAAGCGTGGCTAAGTGTAAATCCAATGACCGGATCAATTCCCGCTGACGAATCCGAGGAAATCAGCATTTTATGTGACGCGGCAGAATTGGAGATAGGTGAATATTCCGGTTCTATTTTCATTGAATCAGACGATCCTGATGAGTCAATGGTAACCATCGTTGTGGATTTCACGGTTGGAACTGCCAATGAACTACCTGTAGCAAACGATTTGGAACTGGTTACGGATGAAGATACAGCAGTCACTGATACTCTGTCAGCATCAGATCCTGATGATGCAGTTTTAACTTTTTCTATCACTGAGATTCCGTCTAACGGTTCTGTTATAATTCTCCATGAGAATGAGGGTACGTTTACTTACACCCCAAACGCAGATTACAACGGCATTGATACATTTTTATTTTCTGCCAGAGACAGCTTTACATCAGATACAGCCACAGTAACAATAACCATCAATCCGGTTAATGACGCTCCGGTCGCAACCGATCTGGAAATAATAATCAATGAAGATTCATTTATAAGCGCTGTACTGCCGGCTACAGACGTTGACAATACAGATTTGGCCTTTACAATCTTAACACCAAGTGAAAATGGTACCCTTATCCTCGATGATGAAACAACAGGCAATTTTACCTATACTCCCGAATCCGATTTCAGCGGTGAGGATTCCCTCATCTTTGCTGTGACTGATGGAACATTATCCGATTCAGCACTGGTTTTTATTACCATCAATGAAGTGAATGATTCTCCAGAAGCTTTTTCACTCCTTACGCCGGAAGATTCCACCGAAATAACAATTAATGAAGAAAACCTGGAAACGGATACAGTCACTTTTTCATGGCAATCCTCATATGATGTGGATGATTCTGTGACTTACCAGTTTTCCGCTGAACACTCAATCTATAGTGGGGAAGAATGGTTGGAAACCATTCTTCATGATACATCGCTGTCCTATTTATCCGTCACAATTTTCTATGATGAAATTTTTGAAGATATTTCAACCTTTTCCGGAAGTCACAGCATCATTGACTGGAATGTTTCAGCGACTGGTGGGCAAGATACCGTTTACGCCGACAATGGGATATTTACACTTAATGTTGACGCATCATCCCTTTCTGTGGATGAAACTTTCCTGCCGGTAAAATTTGAGCTGCATCAGAATTACCCCAATCCGTTTAATCCCTTTACAACAATTCATTTCACCATTCCTGTAGGGACGTCCGGTTCGGGCGTCTCAAGACGTTCCAACGGAACGTATCTACACATTTTCGATGTCAAAGGTCGTTTAGTGGAGACACTGGTGAGTGGTGAACTGGTATCTGGTACTCATTCAGTGGTGTGGGATGCTTCAAATCATGCAAGTAGTATTTATTTCTACAGATTGATAAACGGTAACAATTCAATGACGAAAAAACTGTTACTGTTGAAATAGATTATAGAGTGAAATTCAAAAATGAATCGTATGTTTTTTAAATCATGCTAATAAAAATTAAATTTCTATAACAGGAGAGAAAGACCATGGCAAAATACATGAAATCAATTCTAACAATTTTTGCTTTCACAGCAATAATTTCCGGGCAGACTTATAACGTGGGTGATGTAATCAGTAATTTTTCATCTCCCATCTGCGCAAATGGTTCAGGAAATTTCAACCTCTACGATTATTTTGGCGATCAGAATGGCGGCGAGTATCATGTTATCTGGATCAATTTTTTTACTTCGTGGTGACCAAGCTGTCAATCGGAGGCTCCGATTACAGAAACCATTTCTCAAACATACCAAGATCAAGGACTCATCACCATCGGCTTAGGAGATCAATGGAATGATCCGTACAGTTGTACAGGATGGGCCAATACTTTTGGCATTAATTACCCAATTTGCAATGATGCAGCAGGACAGTACTGGGATTTTGGTAATGGTTATATCCCATACAACATCATTATTGATCATAACATGGTACTGCGCTACAGTAATTCAGGTTTTAGCCAGGGCGCTATTGTAAGCACAATTCAAAATTTATTGAATGATCTCCCTAATGACAACACTACTCAAACAATGAATCATAATGATGGATGGAATATGGTTGGTTTACCCTTGAATGTGTCCGACAGTTACTATGGCACACTCTTCCCTGACGCCTGGGACGGAACACTTTATTCCTATGGTGATACCTATATCCAAGAATCAAATCTTGACCCCGGTAAAGGGTACTGGCTGAGATTCCCCGACTACGGTAGCAATGTAATTTCAGGAACTCCCATTGAATCTCTCACACTTAATCTCAATAAGGGGTGGAATATGATTTCAGGGTTGTCAACAACTGTTCAGTTTAATGACATTAATGACCCGGGAAATATTCTTATTGATGGTACACTTTATGAATATGACACACAATATATTAACACTTCAGCGCTTACATCCGGGAAAGGATACTGGGTTCGGGCTTATTCATCGGGTAGTGTGTCACTTTCCAGCTCAGGACAGGCAAGAGTCTCAAAGAATTATCAATTAAATAATTTAGATGCTAATACATTTATCTTTTCAAACAACGAAGGTTTAACTACTTCACTTTATGCGGGAGTGTTATTGTCTGAAGATGAAATGATGAGTTATTCTCTTCCTCCCCTTCCTCCAGCTGGCGGATTTGATGTCAGATTTTCGGACGATTTAAAAGTGACTGAAAATGGCGGTGAAGTTTTGGTACAAAATGAATCGTGGCCATTAATTGTAAATTGGAACAAGGAGCATGGAACAGGGAACTGGGTTTTGGTAGATGGAATTAATGGTAAGGAATACATGTTGAATGAAAACGGTTCAATTGAAATCACCGAACCGACTGAACGGTTAAAACTTTACAAAACAACTTTAACACCTGAGCACTTTGCACTTTACCAGAATTACCCTAATCCATTCAACCCGGTTACAACTATCCATTTCAATCTTCCGGAAGATACTGATGTAACATTAAACGTATATGATTTATCAGGAAGAGAGATTGCTGAACTGGTAACCGGTAGAATGACAGCCGGTACTCACTCGGTGTTATGGGATGCTATAGATGCTTCCAGCGGTGTTTATATTTATCAACTGACATCAGGCAATACTCAATTAACCAAGAAATTGGTGCTGTTGAAATAAAAACAAACCAAAATTACTGCTTTAAAATAGGTCCCGTCACTTGGCGGGACTTATTTATTTCTGTAACTATTGACTTTCTTTTCTCTAAAGTGTAATCTCTCCGCATGGAAATTATTAGAAGTCTCGGGTTATTTTTACTTTGCTTCGGACTCATTGTTTTCGGTGCAAAATTCCTCCTTTCAAAATCGACGAAAAAAGAATTGGTAAAAATGAAAAGCACTCCGCCGGCATTTTACGCCTCGCATAATAAAGCGCTCATGAGGTTCATCGTGATACTCTCTATTCTACTGATAACAATTTATTTTTTCTTCTACCGATTTTGAACAGATACATCATAGACGGGCATAATTTCATTCATCAGATCCCGCATTATCTGAAACTTCTGGACAAAGACTATATTCAGTGCCAGAAAATGCTGACAAATGACCTTCTTCATTACTCAGACACAAGAAAGATAATTATAATTCTGGTTTTTGACGGAAATCCGCCGTGGGACCCGGAAGATGAAACGAAACTCAAAGTCATTTTCAGCGGCGATAATAGAAGTGCTGATGATACCATTATCCAATTATGCGGTAAATTCCCCGGCGGTCAAACAACTGTGGTAACTGCGGATAAATATATTCTTCGGGGAGTCCGTGAGGCAGATTGTCAAACTACAAGTCCTGAACAGTTTTATAAGCTCATCAAATCAAAAAGGCAAAAAATACCCAAATCAATTTTAAAAGAAAAACCTCAGTACCTATCACCTTCTGAGGTTGAGGAATGGAAAAGAGAAATGCTGAAGGAAATAAAGAAGAGAAAAGAGGATTAATGATGGAGCCAAATAAGGAACCATCGGGGACATTGAATCCAGACCTTCAGCAAATTTTGGTGAAACTGATTTTGTGGTGCAAAATTGTGGGTTTATTAAATATTGGTGCGGGGACATTTTTAATGCTCACTATTGTAGCGCTTATGATTCCGACTTTTGTCATGGGAATCTGCCTTTTAGTATCCGGGTTGAAACTCTTAAAAAGCGGTAAACACTTGCAGGGAATGATGATTCAGGGGAATCCTGAAAATTTGGCTGAAGCATTCAGAAACCTGAAATCTTATATTTTTCTGAATGGACTTTTTCTGGTTTTGTTTATGATTCTGCTAATTATTTCAATTGTGTTTATTTTTGTTACCGGTTCTTTTTTCTGGGAGATGTTTGAGGAAGTGACAGAAGATTTTGTGATTAATATTTTACCGTAACACACCCCCTCGAAAAATCGAGACCCCTCTTTTTAGAGGGGAATTTTCATTAAATTGTAATTTTTTAAATTGATTTGGAGTAAAATAATGAATGGTATGAAATCATTTTAAAAATAAGTTTGGTTGAAAGTTACAATATTTCGCAATGATTCTATCATTGTCTCGAAAGAGATCTCCTTTGGAGCATTCCTTTCTAAAAAAAAATCCTCTGGCTGGTGGAAGGGGGTGTGTTAAGGCAAATCCTTAAACAAACTATCCACCTTTTCCTCTACTATTTCCTTCGCAGTTTCAGATACTTTTTCCTTCACACCTTCCACAACTTCACCTGCTTTTGTGGTTACAGCATCCATTTTCTCCCCAACGTGTTCCATCATTTCTTCAATGGTAGATGGTACTTCCTGCCCGCTCCAAACGAGATAACCAATATAACCTGCCAAAAGTATTACGATGACAATGGTCAACTTCATTAGCCGCATTACCATAGAATATACAACAAGGAGTACCAGCACAATGGCAACTGCCAGAAACATGGGATTTTGCGATAGTTCGTTGATTAGATTTTCAATCATTCTTACAATTCTGAATTTATATTCAAATGAAATATGGTGGAAATGATGTTACAATTCAAAGTGAAATTCTGAGCCACCTTGCGGAATCCCTGCCTGACATCTTTCGGGCAGGGAACCGCGGACCATTGGTAAGTGAGCCACGGGTCAGATTCGAACTGACGGCCTGTGCTTTACGAAAACGTTGCTATATCTTTTGTGCGACGTTTTCACGTAATTATTAAATAA
>CAYXUG010000076.1:0-7705 GCA_964468655.1 uncultured bacterium
CTTAAACAACTTGAAAGTCAACATGTTTAGTGGCTCTTTTACGACTTTACCCTAATAAATTACTTGCTATATATCTCCTTGTTTCTTCATCATCTGGATTGTCTAGATCCAGGTAGCCATCACCACAACATTTAAAGTGATTATTAATTATGATGATGTTTTCACCAAAATAAGTCATTTCCATCACCATTGGTGATCTCGGGAATGGACTCCAATAGGGTTGAGTTGTGTAAATTTCATATATATCATTAATTTCAATAACATTTGTATTGTAGATATAAGCAAGGCCGGCAAACCAAAGTGACTCATAATACCCTTCATAATCAACAAGATTTTCAATCATTTGATCGAAAAAATCTGTGTTATCAACTTCCTGGATTGCCAACAGGTCAATGTCAAGCGCTTGAATTATTTCAGTTACATAATCTACGGTAGATTGACCATTTTTTGGGAACCATTCAATATTCCATGTCATAATTTCAAAGGTGGAATCTGTTCCAAATTCCAATTCACCAAAATCCTGAGCGGGTATGTTAGTGGTAAAAAGAAAAATTGAAGCACAAATAATAACAGCCGGTTTGTTGTCTGGTTTCATTCCCATAAAGGTAAATTTACCAAATTAATATGTAATTGGAAATGATTCAGAGCAGGATGATGTCAATCAATAATACAACATCAAACACATCAATGACCGAATCGGAATTCACATCACCTGCTGAAAGTTGATTATCTGTTGGAATAGTATCATCCAGCATGATGTCAACTAGTGTTATTACATCATCAATTGTGAGAATCCCATCACCTGTAAGGTCCCGGACAAAATAAGTGCCATCCGGGAGTTTGGTGGGGAAAATAAACAACGGATTGGTGAGAATTTCAGTGATGGCAACATCTGTAGTTTGCACCTGTTCTGGGGAACAGAGCTCCCATTCATCGGCAATCCAGTTGCACCGCCATGTGTAGTTTTGCGCTCCCAATAGAGATGTCAATGCCCAGTACCAGTATTCAGTAATCTGGCACCCGTAGTCGCAGGTGGTATCATCGTAGTGGTACCATGCTTCATCGGGATACTGGTTGGGTACATTCCAGAAAAACCCGCCCCGGGCGATGTCCATGGCGTCGGCAATATCGGTTCCGGGCCATTCACCCAATTGCTCCGGATAAACATACGAGTATCCTCCAAAACAGATTAGATGTAAATTTTCTTCCAGTGTTGCATCAAATTCCTGATTGATGGGGAAATTGGGATTAATTTCCGTCCCGTAAAGGTCCTGAATTGCCAGTTCAAAGTTGGGCGGATTTGATTCCAGTACTTCAAAAAACTGATCAATCTGATTTGACCAGGGTGAAGTGAAGATGACCATGGATGAATTATTTTCAACCATTTGATTTATTATGCTCGTATTGTCCGGAATACCATTTTCATTGTTGTCCAGATATTCAGCCATCACATTGGCGGCGTGGAGGACTTTACTGTCGGATACATTGGACACCGAAAAAATCCCCACACCATGCACATTCACATATTTGGAAAACATGTCGAACGCTTCGTGGGGTCCGCCGGGATTGGGTTCAATTTCCAAAGTTTGGGCTGACAGGATGGAAAAAAGAAAAGTAATTATTTTAAAAAGTTTGTCACATTTCATAAATAATACCTTTCATGAAAATGATGTTATAGTCTCAAGGAGAGAGACAGGTTTCTTCGCACGCTTCAAATGTTTCAAAAGGGACGACTCCTTCGCATCCGCCCCAGATGAATTCTGCGCACTCCTCAGTACTCCATTCAAAGTAGTATCTCGGGAAAACACCATCACATGGTCCGATGTCAGGTTCAAGATAACAGGCATCCGGGAGTTGATTCGCGTGAAGAATTATATCAACAAGAAAAATGATGTCAAAAATATCAATCATTGAATCGTGATTCAAATCCGCTGCCAACTGCTCGTATTCGGAAGGCGGATCACCGAGAAGAATGTTAATTAATCTGACAATATCGCCAATATTAACATAGCCATCCTGATTTACATCTCCCTCCAAATAGGGATCCAAAGATTCAAAATAATCGGAATGAACCTGCATAGAATATTCAACTCTTTCAGCCACACCACTGGTATGAGATCCGGAATAAGAGACAAACTCATGATCAATATTCAACTCTCCGAGCCGGTTCGAAAAATCCACGGAATGTTCGTGTAGTGTTAATTCATCATAGGAACCGCAGTCAAAATAGATATTCAGGTTTTCAAGTTCAGGGATGTAATCGTAGATCATATTGTAGGGGTCGTATTCCATCCACCTTTCAAATGTTTCATCAATGATTTGTCCAAATTGATCAATAGGAAGATCAACATAATAGGGGGGATTATTCAGATTCGGGCTGAAAGCAGATGCCATGGCGAAAAACATGAGTGTCAGATTTCCATTATTCGGATTTAATTCGCCAAATCCATTTTCCCACATGAGGGCAAAAATCAATTCGTCGTTATTCAAATTTTCGAGCGCAATGGGACCGGAGTGCGCTGATAAAGTAGAAAATACGTCACTGTTTCTCATGGCAATATACATGGTGCCGTAACCGCCCATGGAATGACCGCTGAGAGCGCGGTATTCCTTCATCGGTTTGGTTTGATAAGTGTCGTCAATATGATTCACCAAATCATAAACGATGTAATCTTCATAGTCTCCGTTCAATTCGGAATTGGTGTAGAAACTTCCGTCATAGATACATCCACCACCATCAGTAAGGACAACCAGCATTTTTAAAATATCATTGGAGCCGATGAGATCATCCATGATGGATTCAATGTAGGAAGTGTAACTTCCGTATGCGCCGAATCCGTGGAGGAAATAGACAACAGGATAAGTTTCATTTGGGTTATTGTCATATCCTTCAGGGAGATAAATCTGGTAGTTCCTGTTTTCATTTAGGTAAGAAGAATAAAAGGAACTGTTTTCAACGGTTCCCTGACTATTGAGAAGAGTCAGAAAAATTAAAGACAGAATTATGTAGGATTTTTTCATTATTTAATGTAACAAATTTTTTGAATTGATTGGTGATTGTTTGTATTCAATACCGCAAAATAAACTCCGGAAGGAAATAGGGGTGCATTCCAGACGATTTCATAGTGCCCGGGATTGATAATTCCGCGTTGAAGCGTTTTTATTAATCTCCCATTTATATCGAATAATTGTAAAGATACATTACTATGCGTCTCATTGTAAAACTTGATAGTGGTTTCTGAATTAAATGGATTTGGATAGTTGGGGTACAGTATTGGAGTCGAAGGCGTTGATTCCATTTCATTAACACCCAATCCCAAAACTTCAATACTGCCATCAATGGTCGTTACAGGCAAATCTTCTGCTGTGGTATAATCACCGGCTGTTGTATTGGAAAAAGCAATTGGTGTTGAATCACCTCCTTCCGCTGATGGATTTACAGTCCAAGTAATAGTAACTAAATCGCCGGTAGATTCTATGGGACCACCTCCAGTAGCAAACCCGCCAATAACAATGGCTGTATCACCGAGAGAATTGGATTGAATGAACCACCCTTCCTGCGGGATAATATCTCCGTTCGTAAATGATCGAAAGGATACCACTTCCGGATCAAAATTGATATTAAACTGAAATGCGCCTAAAGAGAAAACACCCGGGTCTAAGTGGACTGGAATATTCAGTGAATCATTTGAGAGGGAAGTCTCATGAAATGTCATAAAGGTTACAGTTGAATCGCCTTGAGCAATTAAGGATACTGTTAGAAGTATTAAGGATAAAAAATATTTCAATTCATGTTTCCCCATATGAGATTAACGGCGATGTACTTCCCGACGCACAAAAATATAAAATTGTTTCTATGGAGTCAATGGAGGAAATCAGTCACTAAAATTGAAATACTGCCCCACGGTTCATCGGGTGGATTGTAGGAGATAAAAATTAGAACCTTTTTAACGGTTTAATTGATTTACATTTATTATCCGAATGGGATGTCTCGACAAATGAGAATCGATCTATTTCACTGTTTTAAAAAATAATTTCTGTGGGTCAGTGTCCTTGTTGTATTTTTTTCAACTTTCCCGTTTCATATTTCTTGTTTCCATAAAATGATTTGTCTTGAAAAATTCGTATCATTCAGGTATTTTGGAATTCCATGAAACACCTCTCATTTCCTTCAAAAAGTCTGGTTGTACTACTGGTACTCATTCTTTTCGCATCAACTGCGCAAGGCAATAGTGATTCCCTCAAAACAGTTCAAAATGAAAAAAGCGGGAAAAAATCCAAAAAGGGATTCTTTAATTTTTCCTCTTTTTTAGGTTCAACTAAAAGTGGGGATAACCGTTTATACGAAGCCATTTTCCGTCCCATGGAATTCCGGGAGCCGGTGGTATCAATCCCTGCTGAAGGGAGATACGGGTTTGGTTTTTACGGCTGGGACGGATTAAATCCATTAAAAATTGATTCGACGCATTTCACTTATGAAGGCAGCGGCACAGAAAAAATCGGCGATATTGATTTATCCGGCAGGTTGGGATCGTTTGTTGAGTTTGAACTTGCCCAGACTAATTTATCATACCTGCTGTTCAAAAAAAGTTATTTTGACATTCTCACCGGGTTTGGAATCAGGTATTTTTCTGTCCTGCCTGTGGAATCGGTCAATGAAAATGTTTCCGGCTCGCCGCAGGTACCTTCATCGTGGGGAGTGGATAAGACATTCACTCCGCGGTTGCTGGAGGGGAACTTGATTACGTCATTCATTTTTCAGTGGCAGCCGAGATGGTTTATTACACTAAAATATTCATACGGACTCAACAGCGTCAAATTTTACCGCGATGATGATCTGGACGTTGTGCCGTCCGGAAATGGGGTAACAACCGCCTATTCGCTGGGCATTCGTTTTCTTCCCAAAAGCGGAAAAGCCAGCCGGATTGCATGGGGATTTGATATCAGGCATTCCTACCACAAAATCAGCAATATCACCGATCCCGATGATTTAACTCCGCTAAAAGGATTTCACCTGCCGAGTGTGGGAATTTATTTTTCCATCAGTTCATATTACGGCGGGAGGAAAACCATCGGTGATGAAGGGAAAAAGATTTATCTCAGCGGTGATTACGTAACGGCAAAAGAAAAGATGGTGGAATTCACTGAACTTTATTCCACACATGCGCGAATTGACAGGGCGCGAAAAATCATTGAAATATGCAATGAACGGATTCCCTTTCAGCTTTATGATGAGGGAATTGCGCTGAAGAGTTCGGGAAAAACAGGCGAATCACTGGCTAAATTTGTTGAAGCAATTCAGACAGCAGATTCGAATCTGACAAAAACTCTGGTTTGGGAAATTGAGACCATAGTCTTTCATTTGAACGAGCAGGCGGACAGTCTGGTTACACTTGGGGGCGATCTCGAAATTTTGACTCTCGGTGAAAAAGCAGGCAGAATGTCCGAACGGCTAAAAACTGCTTTCAGTGAGTTGGAAGCGAAATTTCTCATTCTTCAGGGGAAGACACTTGCGGAAAGGGGAGTTTTTTCGCTGGCGCTGAAAAAGTATTCCGAAGCGATCCTGCTTGCACCCACCATAAAAGTTGAAATCAGACGGCTGGAATTGGATGTGGGACTAAAAATGCTGGATGATGTGAATAAAGCAAATGATGAAGTATCCGTACGGTTGGCATTGCAGTCGCTGTATCATTCGCGGGATATTTTGCCTGTGTCGGACAAACAGATGGAAAAACTAATTGATGAATTAGAGGATCAACTCAGCAGGTTAAGCCAATACCGCACAAAACTGAAAATGAATGAACTCATGGCAGAAGCTAGGGCGGAACGGCAAATTCAGCAGATGCCGAAAGTCGAGTTGGGAATGCTGGTTTCCGAAGTAGAGGATATTCTGGGGCCTCCCCACGATGTGGTGGAAAGAATCAATGAAAGAAAAATAAATGTACAACTGTGGATTTACACCTTTTCAGAAAATGAAAAAGTGGTGCTGACGTTTGAGGATTATGTGCTGTTTAAGATTGAGAGGGAATGATTATTTGTAGCGGAAAAACTTAAGGGTTCGGTTGAGTCGAGATTAAGATACGCCTTATCCAATAGATTCAATGGATAATTCGCGGCAAATCTTTTTAGCCAGTTTGTTAGGTATTTCTGTATGTCTGGGAACAGCTTCAGAATGGCCTGTTTGAGGATTGCACCATAAAGAATGACTTCGACCCTCCCGTTTAAGGTAGCAACCGTTTTTACGTAAATGCTTCAACAGGAAATTACGTTTCATTCAACTGTAACAATATCATGTTTTGCTTCAGCTGGAACACCACGTAACGCATCTTCACGCTTATCTTTTAGAATTAGTGCAATTGCATCAGATAGACTTTTTCGACATTCTTTCTCAGTCCGGCCCTGCCCATTTGCACCCGGGATTTCTGGACAGTAGGCAATAAACCAATCTTCCTCCTTTTCCATGATACATGTGAATTCGTTATGCATTTTATATTCCTTTCTTAAACTAATTGAATTTAACTGAAATTTACGAAAATTTTATGAACGCATTTTAACTGGCGAAACTGGAAACAGTTTCGCCCGATGGAGCAGGAGCAAAGCGACCGCTCCATCGAATGAAATAACCTGCGTGAAAAATTTTACCACAAAATATCATTTTTCAAACTCACATTTGTAAAACACCAAAATATAAATACATGATACCAGCTTTTCACGTCAGGTTGACTGGGGGTTAGCAGACAATCATATAATTTAATTTCAAAAAAACAAAACATACAATTGTACCGTCGTCATTAAGACACCAATTAAAGCACCAACAACCACTTGTGGAATATTATGTTTACCCAATATTACTCTTGATAAAGAGACAATTGGAATAAGGATGTAAAACGGGATAATTACATTGCCAAAATGATAATTCAAAGCTACTAAAGGGCCAGAAATAGCTGTTGAATGTAAACTTACTTTCCATTTTATAGTAATAATTAGTATAATAATTGTATTTGTGCCATAGCAAAACATCAATCCTTGAATAATATTTGGTGCATTTAATAAAAACAACAGTATGAATCCAATTAAATAGCTGACAATTCCCACACTTAAAGGCAAAATTCTATTCTGTTTTTTATCTATATCAAGAGTTTTTATTACCATTTTATTTTTTAGATAAATTGCATAAGTAATTGGTATTATAGAAGAAAATAGTATGGATATAGATACAATGAATAATTTCTGATTTGTAATTAATTCAGAATATATTGATAATATTGAAAAAGTTATTGTACTGTTTATTAGTGGATTAAATAATATTGAAATTATTTGAGAAACCTTTTTTATTAACAAAAGCATAATTTACTCATTAACATAGTTGGTTATGAATTAATTCACTTTTTATTTGAAAAATTAACATCATTGAATTGATAAGGGTATTTCTCTGGTAATTATTTGGATTCATCATAATCCTGTAAAAATTATGGGTATTGAAATTGTATTTGAATGTGAATTCCTTTAGTGTATCACCCAATTCTTGGGGAGTTAAATTATTTAATCGAAGAATCGGGTATTTTATTCCAAAACCTGTTTGGTACTTGGCTATTACCTAAAAGACTATCGTAGCCTTTTTCTACATAACTATTATACCAGCGGTAAAACGTTGATCTTGCTACTCCGATACCATCCAAGGTTTTCTTGACTGGAATATCTGAGT
>CAYXUG010000077.1:0-7064 GCA_964468655.1 uncultured bacterium
TAGGAAACTTGAGGGATGCTGTTCCCAGTACGAGAGGACCGGAACGGACGAACCGCTGGTGTACCAGTTGTCTCATCAGAGGCATTGCTGGGTAGCTACGTTCGGCTGGGATAAGCGCTGAAAGCATATAAGCGCGAAACCCTTCCTAAGATTAGGTTTCCCTTCTCGACATTCGTGTCGGGAGTGAAGGCTTCCCGTAGATTACGGGTTTGATAGGTCACAGGTGTAAGTCCGGTAACGGATTCAGCCGAGTGATACTAATCAGCCGTCAGACTTTACCACAACTTTTGTATTCTAGAATGTTTTGTAAATCCATTGACCAGAAGATTATTTTCGGCGATCTTGGCACAGGAGTCACACCCGATCCCATTCCGAACTCGGTAGTTAAGCCCTGTAGCGCTGATGGTACTATCTGCATTGTGATGGATGGGAGAGTAGGACATCGCCGGGATACTTTTTAAAAACCCCTTATTTTTGATAAGGGGTTTTTTATTTTAAAATATCTTTTCTACTTTAGTAAAATAAACTGACCGTTTTCACACCATTTATGAAAAAGTACAGCCGAATTCAAATCATCATTATTTTCTGCACATTTAATATTCTTTTTTCTCAATCTATTAAAATATCACCCGATCCCGGCTTTAATCCCTTTTTAGAATTTTTTATAACGAGTTTGAATCTCACCACAGGGGAAAACCACTCCTATTTATTTGGTTACAGGATTTTTGAAGAAAATGATGATTATTCCTCTAATTTAGAAATAAGTGTTAAATATGAATTAATTCTCGATTCTCAAATTTTGGGTGATGACAATCCTGTTACTATAATAGATGTTTCCACTCAGCCGTTCATTTTACAGGCACCGGTGCGAATTTCAAATCTGGATATGACGTCACTATCTAACGTTTTATACGATATGGAATTAAATCAAATCGAGATGAGTGGAAATATTGTTAATGCTCTAGATTTTTCCACAAACGAATTTTTAAGAAGTACAATTTTGTCCACTGGAAAATTGATTGATGGTAATTACAATTTTACATTTTCCGTTTTAATTAACGGCAACGTTGCTGATAAAGTTGTAGAAAAATTTGTTTCATCCTCACCCATGTATATCGATTTGATTACACCTGGAGGTGAGCTTTCTGACACTACTTTCAACTGGCTGCATGATCAATTCCCGGTCTTTTATTGGGAGACAGGATTCTGTTTTGGTTGTGAAAATTTTATTAGAGTTTCTGAATTCAACTCAAGTATTCATCATTCCCAGGATGATGCAATTGAAGATATTACCGTACTACCTATTTCCCAAGACGATCAGTGGTATAAGGTAGATCAAGTTCCCTTTCAATATCCAACTGTGGGTGCAATTCCACTAAAGAATGGAAAAGTGTATGTGTGGCAGGTAAAAGCGGAATACGGTTCCAATATGGGAACTGAATCAATTCTGAGTCCAGTGTATGCATTCAAATACAATGATAACTCTTCGCTGGTTAAATCAGCAGCTGAAAGTATCCATCCACTTTTACAACAAATCAGGGATGTAATCGGTAATGATCAATTTGAAGTTTATTTTGGTATAGATGCATCTCTTGATGGATACTCTCCGTTAGGGGAGTATGAAATCAATAATGAATCAGTTTCAATGGAATCGATTGAAGAAATATTATCGAAACTGGTAAAGGAAAACCCCTCGTTTAGATTTGAGGTGAAATAATTTGAATTATTTTATAAAAACAAGAACTCTGGTTCTTTTATTGATTTCGGGAAATTTTTTTGGTGCCGAAAGAATTGCCATTATAAAAAATGTAGTGGGATCCGTCCAAATCATTCTAGGTGAACAGGACAATATTCACCCAGCAAAAATTGGTACACTCATTTACAGTAATGACCAAATAAAAACTGAAACCGATGGATACATTTCAATCACTTTTTTAGATGATATCAGCACCATTGAAATTGAACCAAACAGTATGTTGAAAATCAGGGGGAATAAAAAGGAAAAAGGAATATTCAAGGAAATCAACCTTCAAGCTGGGACAGTTAAGGTTACCCCTGCCGGAGAACCAAAGGAAATTTGGATAATAAAAACTGCCATAACATCAATAAATGTCGGTGAATACCCATTTATTATAAAATCTCATGAGCGACTTGGGGATCAGATCATTCCAGTCGAAGGGCAGGTTGTATTCAAAAATCTGGTATCAAACCGTGAGAGAAAAATTGGTAAAAATTCGGAGGCGCATTCCACTGGCAGTGGTGCAATCAGAATACAGGATTGGAAGGGAGAGGATATTCAACATGATGATACTGTGGCATTTACAGAAAATGAAATAGTCATTTATTTAATGAATGAAGATGGAAATAAAAAAGCATTCATCATAAAATACCGTTGATAAAAAAAAGTTTACAATTTTCTGACTTGAAACCAAGTGATAATTATTTTATCAAATTTCGATTTATGAAAAAAACCTTATCACTCATATTATTAACCTGTTCTTCTATTTCAGCTGCCGGTGTGATTTATCACATCCCGTCCCTGACAATTGAAACCGGTGAACCCATTGAGATAATTGCAATTCTCGATAGTGATATCCCTGTTTTATCAGCAAAAGTTTTGCATCGGACTCCTGGAGACAATTCGTTCCATGAAATCATAATGCAGCCAAAAGCTGATGAATGGGCATCCATAATTCCCAAGAATTTTTCAACAATTGATGGTTTGGAATACTATATTTTGTTTGAATTTGCTGATGGGTCAATAGTGGCTTTTCCTTCCGAAGATCCCATGAATTCGCCTCAATCGGTCAAAGTGATTCCACATATTGAAGAGGATGTTTGGGGAAGTAAAAAAGAGAGCGAATCGAAATCTGGTGAAATATTAATAATCAGTCCAAAAGAGGATAAACCAATTCTCTTAGATGAGGTGTTGGTGGCCGTTTCTTTATACAATCTGCAATCCGTGAATGTGGATGATATCACATTATTTTTGGATGATGAAGATGTTACGGCGAGAGCTGTTATTACTTCAGATTTTATTTCCCATGTACCGGATAAAATTGAAAAAGGGGTTCATTCAGTTCGAATCGAACTATCGGAAGGCAAACCTCCTAGTTTCCGATCATTGGCATGGAAGTTTATTACAGTTGAAAGTGAAGCTGCTATTAAACGGGCATCAGATGAATTGACATACTCGGGAAATGTAATAACACATTTTTCATTTAATCAGATAAGTGATGACAATCTAAGTTTTGGTGAAGTAAAACCTTCATTTAAGGGTGGATGGGATTGGTTAAAATTTAATACTCGTCTTAAACTTTCAACTCGGGAGAACAAATTTCATCAGCCCCTTAACAGGTATTCTCTTACAGTAAGTTCCGGCAAAATTGCTAAAGTCCATTTGGGGGATTTTTCACCCTTTTTATCACCCTTTACCATCTATGGCAAGAGGGTTCGGGGAATTGGTGTTGATATAAATATTGGTTTTGCACGATTTCAAAGTATAAAAGGAACCATCAGCAGGGCAACACAAGGGTTTCTTGATATGGACAGATCTTACGAATTAATAGATATCAAAACAGATAGCACGATTAATCCTGTTTATCACCTTGACAGAATCGGCTACACTTTTCAAAGAGACTACACTGGTTATAAAGTCAGCTTTAAATTGTTTAAGGATTACAAATTCGGATTTAATGTACAAAAGGTAAAAGACAGAACAGAAACAGTTCAGCGAGCTGTAAATGACGCAAAAATTTCTATTCCTGATTGGCAAGATTATATTCCCATGGAAGGATTGGATGCAGGGACTTACACATTCAAAGATTTCCAAAATACATTATCGGGTGTTGGCACCCTTCAATTGGGAAATGTTGATTGGGGAGGGGAGAAGCCGCAGGATAATTTTGTGGCAGGATTTGATTTTTCTTTGCCTCTTAGTAAAAAACGGATTACGCTTGAAACATCATGGGCTGTTAGTTTGCTGAATAGAAATATCTGGGGAGCAAATAAAACAACTTCTGAAATAGATTCCATTTTGGGGAATACTTTTTCCATTGACAATGTTATTGACTATGAATCATTAAAGGGTCTTATTGTCGTAAATGAACATTTAACACCCATGACTTTAATTGACAGTTCTCTTTATGAAATAAATAAGTTAACAGCCATCTTAACAATGCCTTCTTCATCATTAAAGATGAAACTTAGAATGCTGTATTATGATAATTTACTTTCAATTCAATACACTCGAATTGGTCCTGAATTTGCAAGTTTGGGTAATCCCTACCTCTTAACTAATTACAAAGAATTAGATATAAGTGATAAAATAGCATTTTTTGATAATAAACTTAGAATTTATACTGGTTACAGATACAGGAATAACAACGTACTTGAAGATGCATTTGAGCCGATTTATTCCCGGGGACTTTTTTATGTGAATGTTTCTGTTATTCCGGGAGTAAAGCTGCCGAAACTGTCAATGTCAGTGCAGAGAATATCACAGAGCAATGATAGGAAGGCATTGGATTCTTTAGCATTCTCGAACATGGATTCAGTGGTCGATAATAGGGTTGACCACAAAACAAACAACATTTCATTTTTCTTTGATGTACCGATAAAAACGGAGAAAGAGACCATACGGTTGAATGGCAGAATTAATTTGTTCGGTTTATCTGATTTGCTATCTGATAAAAGATCAGAGAATTATCTTAGTCCCAATGCAACTTCAAATTCATTTTCACTGGGAGGGTCTGTGAGATTTTCTTTTCCGCTTAAGGTATTTGGGCATGTTCACCAGCAGATCACACAACTCCCATTTGGAAAAGGTACAAATCAAATTCTAAATGCCGAATTGAATGCAGATTACAGTTTGTGGAGAGATAAATTAATTGCTTCCGGTGGAATATATTTTCTCTCTTTTTCAGGAAGTAATAATTTCAAACAAATTGGCGTAAATTTGGGAGGAACCTACAAAATGTTTAAATCATTAATTATGCGGTTGGATTCATCAATGAGATTCGGAATAGGATCAGATGCTTATTCAACCTTAGCTGTGAATTTTTCCGCAAACTATGTATTTTAAGCGGAATCTCAAATGTATAAAAACTTTAATATGAAGATAAAAAGCAAGCATATCATGGGGTTTGGATTAACACTTGCTTCAATTCTGGTAGTTATGTTGCTTCACAGAATCCATGTATTCGATAAACTTGATTTAAGGATCATTGATTTTGCATTCAGTGTGAGAGGTCCTCTCTCAGGACGTTTGGCAACAGACCCAATACCTAAAGAATCGGAATTATTTGAAGATTTAAATGAAAATGGTATTTACGATCAAAATGAGCCATTTCTTGATTTAGGGAATAATGTTTGGGATGAGGATGAAGAATTTGGTGATCTGGATTCAAATGGTGTTTACGATCCCGGAGAGCCATTTAATGACCTTGGCAATGGTAAATGGGACAAAGGATTGGATGTCGTTCTGGTTGAAATAGACGCAGAAGCATACCGATTGGTTCCCTGGGAATGGCCCTATCCCCGGCATGTTTTTGCTCTTGCATTGAAAAATCTTGCCCGAGCTGGTGCAAAGGTGGTTGCAATAGATATTCAATTTGACGCTTCAGATAGAGAATCAGAATATCTGAGAAATTTCAGTAGTCAGTCGGCATATGAAGGGATGCGTGAGCTATTGCCGGTTCACAGTGACTCGGTACTTGCACAAGCCATCAAAAAAGTTCAGGCAATGGGGACAACGGTAATATTGGCTTCAAAAATTGAGGATGAGCCAACAAGCCACCCACCGCAATACCATTTAATTCCAAATGATATAATCATGTCCGGCGCACCCGTAACAGGAATTGTTGATGAAGTTCAGGATGCGGATGGATTCAGCCGCCGATATTTTGTATTCAATTCCATGAAACATAAACCTGACAAATGGTATTTATCAATGGGAATGAAAGCAGTCCGAAGTTATCTTGACATGCCTGATACTGTTTTGCCAATGGGCGATTCTGATTTAGGTATAATTGAATTCGGTGATATAAAAATCCCTATTTACGGTAGAACACCTACTTTTTTGGTGAATTATTACGGTCCTCCATCGGGTGCTTCACGACCCGGAGAACAGCCATGGAAAACATTTAACCGATACCCGCTTTCAAGCGTGATTGATGTGATGGATGTTGATTTAGCATCTTTTGAAGAAGATTCAGACTGGATGGATTTTTTCATGCTGGATAGTCCTTTTTACGGAATGCTTGGAGAAAGTCCGTTTAAAGATAAAATTGTACTCATTGGCATGGTGGTTGAAGTTTTTCATGATGTAAAAAATACCCCTTTTTACAGTTTTGGAGGTCAACAGCAATTGATGCCGGGAGTAGAATGGCATGCCAATGCAATCCAAACAATATTGGATGAGAATTTTATAAAAGTATTTGGAAGTGAAATCGGTTGGTCTGACAAATCGTGGTATCCCCATTTATTATTGGTTACAGTTTTGTCATTCATCGCATTTTTACTTATTTCTTTTCTGAATCCAATGGGAGGGGGTGTGGGAATTATTTTAGAGATTTTCATTTTTATCAGTATAGCGCTTGGGAGATTTGTTACTGATTCATGGTGGTTCCTCAAAGCGGTTGCTCAAAACATTTTTCCTGATTCTCTATTAATGAAATTAGGTGGATTGGTTCAAGTTAATATTCCTGAATTCGGGGATTCTGTTGTTGTTCCAATTGTACTTCCGATTATGGGAATTGCTCTCACGTTCGCCAGCAACATTCTTTACAATGTTATCATTGAACAAAAAGACAAGCGATTCCTGAAGAACACTTTCGGCAATTACATATCACCTGAGTTGATTGATCAGATGTATGATGACAAGCAGGAGCCGAAGCTGGGCGGAGAAGCCGGTTATCACACCACATGGTTTTCGGATATTCAGTCATTTTCCGCCTTTTCTGAAGTGCTGGAACCTGAGAAGATGGTGAGTTTGATGAATGAGTATCTCACAGAAATGACGGACATTTTATTAAAACAGAAAGGTACTCTGGATAAGTATATAG
>CAYXUG010000078.1:0-6675 GCA_964468655.1 uncultured bacterium
AATAAAAGAGCATTAAATTCTAAATGTGTAAACCATGTCTATCCAAGTGTCAGTTAATGAGGGTGATGTGTTTGTTTTTATAAATATCACACAGTAAATTTTTAAGCTTAAATTGATATTATTTTAAAGATGTTAATTTATAATGTACGGAAGAAAGATTAATTACCGATGCTGGAAAAAGTTAGTTCAAAAATAGATTTTATAGCTGCTGAGCATGAGATTCTCAACTTTTGGGAGAAACGGAAAATCTTCCAAAAGCGGGTTCGTCTCAACAAAGGGAAAAAACGGTGGTCATTTTTAGATGGACCCATTACTGCCAATAATCCAATGGGAGTTCACCATGCGTGGGGACGAACTTTTAAAGACATTTTTCAACGGTACCATGCCATGAAAGGATATGACCAGCGGTATCAAAACGGATTTGACTGCCAGGGGTTGTGGGTGGAAGTTGAAGTTGAGAAGGAATTGGGATTCAAATCAAAAACAGATATTGATGAATATGGCGTTGAAAAATTTGTTGAGGCGTGTAAAGCTCGGGTAAAAAAATATTCCGAAATCCAAACCCAGCAATCCATTCGCCTCGGGTACTGGATGGATTGGGATAATTCATATTTTACCATGTCTGATGAAAATAATTTCACCATCTGGCATTTTTTGAAAAAATGCAATGAAAAAGGGTGGATTTACAAAGGGCACGACGTAATGCCGTGGTGTGTTGATTGCGGTGCTGCCATGAGTGAACATGAAATAGCTACGGAAGGATATGCGGAAAGAACTCATATTTCAGTCTATTTAAAATTCCCGCTTAAGGGAAAAAAGAATGAATCACTGCTCGTTTGGACTACCACCCCTTGGACATTGACTTCCAATGTGGCTGCTGCTGTACATCCGGAAATGAAATATATCAAAGTCCGGCAGAATGATGACATCCTTTATCTTGCAGAATCACGGAAGGATATTTTAAAGGAAAAAGGCAAGTATGAAATTTTAGGTACGGTAACGGGCACAAAACTCATTGGGCTGGAATATTCAGGACCCTTCGATGATTTTGAAGTTCAATCGTCAGTAAAACATCGTGTTATTGAGTGGGATGGTGTGAACGATGAAGAAGGCACTGGTATTGTCCACATTGCGCCGGGATGCGGACATGAAGATTACCTGTTATCGAAAGATGAAAATTTGGAAGTGATTGCACCCTTAGACCAATTTGGAAATTATATTGAGGGATTTGGAAAATTTACCGGAAAAAATGTTAGAGATGTGGATGATGAGATTATCACTCATTTAAAAGAGACCAAACGGCTGTACAAGCGGAAGCCGTACACTCACAGATATCCCATCTGCTGGAGGCATAAAACGGATCTTGTTTTCCGGATGATTGATGAATGGTTTATTTCAATGGATGAATTGAGATTTGGTATTATGGAGATCACCAAACAGATTAACTGGATACCATCATGGGGAATGGACAGGGAATTGGACTGGTTAAAAAACATGAGTGACTGGATGATTTCCAAAAAGCGGTATTGGGGTCTTGCTCTTCCTATCTATGAATGTGAACAGTGCGGCGAATTTGAAGTAATCGGCAGTAATGATGAATTAAAGTCCAGAGCAGTAGAAGGTTGGGAACAGTTTGAGGGGCAGTCGCCTCACCGTCCATGGGTTGATAGTGTAAAAATAAAGTGCAATAATTGTAAAAATACAGTGTCGAGAATTTTAGATGTAGGAAATCCTTGGCTAGATGCGGGAATTGTACCCTATTCCACCCTTCATTATTTGACTGACCGCGAATATTGGGAAAAATGGTTTACACCTGATTTTATTACAGAATGTTTTCCAGGACAATTCAGGAATTGGTTTTACTGTTTACTTGCCATGAGCACTGCTATGGAAAATAAACCTCCTTTTAAAACAGTGTTGGGACATGCGCTTGTTAAAGATGAGCACGGTAAGGATATGCACAAAAGTGAAGGGAATGCAATTTGGTTTGATGACGCTGCTGAGGAATTGGGAGTTGACGTCATGAGGTGGATGTTTGCGCTTCAAAAAGCGGAACAGAATCTCAATTTTGGCTATGGTCCGGCAAAAGAAATAAGAAAAAGAATCAACACTCTGTGGAACGCCTATTCCTTTTTTGTGACTTACGCAAAGATTGACAATTTTGAGTTGAATAAAATCCAATTGAAAGATGAAGATTATATAGAACTGGACAAATGGATTTTATCAAAACTGAATAAACTTCTGGTGATTGCTGAAGAGAGTTACGAATCCTATAGAATTGAACAATTTATGCGTCCCCTCGATAAATTTTTAGATGATCTTTCCAACTGGTACATTCGTAGAAACCGCCGCCGCTTCTGGAAAAGTGAAAATGATGCAAATAAATATGCCGCATATTTCACCTTGTATTCAGTACTTACAGGATTAATAAAAATGTTAGCTCCTGTGGTTCCTTTTATGACTGAAAAAATATATCAGAATCTGGTACTGAATCTCGATTCATTTGCGCCTGAGAGTATTCACTTATGTGATTTCCCGACTGTTGATGAAAAATTGATTGATTCACATTTAATGGAATCTATTGATTTGGTCGTTAAAATTGTGGAACTTGGCAGATATGCTAGGAATCAGGCAAATATTAAAATTCGTCAACCCCTTTCAAAACTTGAGTATTTTGTAAAAGATAAGCAAAGTGCTGATACAATAACAAAATACAAAAACCAAATTCTCGATGAACTGAATTTAAAAGAAATCGTTGAAGTAGATTCAGATACTGAATTATTGAATTACACCGTAAAACCGAATTTTTCCTCATTGGGTGAAAAATATGGTGATGATATCAAAAAAATTATTGAATTATTCAATGATCTTTCGTTCGATGATATCAGAAAACAGCTTAATGATACGGGTGTCTTTACGATTTCGAAAAATGGTCAGGTTTATGAGTTGTCCAAAGATGAAATATTAATCACTGAAGATTCTGTTGAGGGAAAGTCAACAGTTTCCCATAAAAATATCGTTGTGTCAGTATGTACGGTATTGACAGAAGAACTGATTCATGAAGGTTTTGTGAGAGACATGGTGAGGCAGGTTCAAAATATGCGGAAAGAAGCAGATTTTAATGTTGACGATAGAATTAAAGTATCGTACAATGGAGATGACGAAATCAAAATTGCGCTTGAAAATTTTGGATCATATTTCCGTAATGAAGTCCTTGCGGTAGAATTGATTACCAAAATTAAAAAGGAAGACTATAGCAAAGAAGTGACAATTGGTAATAAAAAGGTCACCTTTGGAATTTCAAAAGTAACTTAGTATACATGAGGTAGAAATGACTGCAAAAAAATTAGCTAAGAAAAAGCTCAATCATTTTGAGAAATTAATTGTGGAATTAAGAAAAAAAGCACTTGAAGAAATGGGGTACATTCAAGACAGGTCCATCAATGATAAAGCCAACCTCGATTATTCTGCGCGTGATTCAAACTACGCGTATCACATGGCAGATGTCGGGACAGATGCAGAGGAACGGGAGAAATCTTTTATTTTGCTTACACGAGAGAATAAATTCATAAGATATTTAAATGAGGCATTGGACAGGATCAGAAATGGAACTTTTGGATTTTGCGTTGAATGTGAAGAATTGATACCCGAGGATCGATTAACAGAGGTTCCTCACACGCAGCACTGCGTAAATTGTAAAGAACGAAACAGTTATTAAAAATGAATATCTTAATTTGGTCTGCCGTTATTATAACAGCGGATCAATTAACCAAACAGGCAGTCCGTACCTCAATGCACCTTCACCAGTCAATCCCCGTTATTGATAGTTATTTCCATTTTACATTTGTTGAAAATTCGGGAATTGCATTTGGCATCAATTTCGCAGGAGGAAAAATATTTTTTGCCATAACTGCATCCTTAGCATCAATATTGATTCTATATTATCTGTGGAATGTTAGAAATGAATCCTTTTTTCTCAGACTTTCTCTCGGGCTGATTTTGGGTGGTGCATTTGGAAATCTAATCGACCGGTTCATGTATGGCAGAGTTACAGATTTTCTTGATTTCAGTCTCGGTATCTATCATTGGCCTGTATTTAATATTGCTGATTCCGCTGTAACGGTTGGCATGTTCATGTATTTATATTATACTTTATCAAAATCGAAAATAAAAATCCAGGATGAATAAATTGATGACTGGATTAAATTTAACTGTTGATGTGAAAAATGTCCGGCTCGATAAATATCTGTCCGACGAAATTGAAATTTTGTCCCGGTCTAAAATTAGAGAGTGTATTGTTAAGAAGTTGGTTTCAGTGAATGATCAACCAGTGAAACCAAGTTACCTGCTAAAAGGAGGTGAAGTTGTAAGTATAGAATTTCCTGAGCCGGATTCCGGAGAACTGATGCCGGAGCCTATACCGCTGGAGGTAATTTTCGAAGATGATGAAATTGCAATTATTAATAAACCTCCGGGATTGGTCGTACATCCTGCTGCAGGAGTGCCTAATGGTACTCTCGTAAATGGCTTGATTTATCATTTTAAGAATCTTTCTACTGTAAATGGCAGACCGGGAATTGTCCATCGATTAGATAAAAATACATCAGGCGTCATGGTAATTGCTAAGAATGATGATTGTCATATGAAAATTTCAAATCAATTTAGAAATCGTACAATTCATAAAATTTATCATGCGCTGGTTTTCGGTCATTTTCACCTAAAAGATGGCATAATTAATTTTCCTATTAGCAGAAATCCAGTAAGGCGGAAACAATATGTCGTGGATGAACATGGAAGAGATTCATTAACGTTATATAGCGTAATTGAAGAATATGAGGAGCTTTCACTGGTTGAGTTAAATCCAAAGTCCGGCAGGACTCATCAAATCCGTGTGCATTTAAAATCGATTGGACATCCGGTATTTGCCGATGATCTTTATGAAGGCGGTATATCAAGGATTAACGGATATTCGGGTAAAAAGAATAAATGGTTGACAAACCTTTATAGAAATATTAATAGACAGGCACTGCATGCACTATCGTTATCCATCAATCATCCTGTCTCTGGTGAACGAATGACTTTTAATGTTCCTCTTCAGTCAGATTTTAAAACAATAATAGATCTTCTGGAAAGAAAAAATGGGTAAACCCAGTCTCTTTTTTGTCACACAATTTTTAGATTACTTGGGTAAGGAGCGAAGATATTCAACTAACACAGTTAATTCATACAGGATTGATTTGACACAGTTTATTGAATTTGTAAACAGTCATGAAGGAACCGGTGAACAAGTTTTCGGTGGAGTAAAAAAATCAACTATAAAGAGTTTTTTGAGTTATTTAATGGAAAAAGGTCAATCACCCCGGTCAATTTCTAGGAAACTTGTTACTGTTAGATCATTTTTCAAATTTTTAGTACGAACGGGTGTTGTTGATTCAAATCCGGCAATTCAAATTAAATCACCCAAAATTCCTAAAAAACTGCCTGATTTTTTGCCGGAAGAAATTATTAAACATGTTCTTATAGCAGCTTCGGAAAAAGCAGAAATCATCGAAGATATTAGAGATATCGCCATTATAGAACTGCTTTACAGCACCGGAATCCGCCTGTATGAATTGATACATTTAAACGTTCATGATTTAGATTATAAAGAAATGGTGGTGAAGGTGAGAGGTAAGGGTCAAAAGGACAGGGTAATTCCCGTGGGTAGAAAAGCACTTGATTCTGTTAACAATTATATCTCCTTAAAAAGGAATAACGTTTTAGTAAAAAATAATGATCCGCTTTTCACATCCCGACGGGGAAACCGGATGTCGCCAAGAATAATACAAATTCGCCTGAAAAAAATGTTTGAAAATGTATCGGTTGGTACAAATATTACACCTCACCTTTTAAGGCATACATTTGCAACTCACCTTTTGAATAACGGAGCTGATATAAGAGCAGTGAAAGAATTATTGGGACATGCGAGTCTATCATCTACCCAAATTTATACACATCTAAAAGTAGATCAATTAAAAAAGGAATATAAGCAATCACATCCCCATGCAAAATAAGGAGGACAAATTGGATTTAAGTTATCTTGGTTTGAATACAATGAACGGTATTTGTAGAAATGCGTCAGTTGAGTTATTAATTGAAACTGCGCTTCACCGGAATGAAGGAAAACTTGGAAGAAATGGCGCCTTAATGGTTGATACCGGAAAGTACACAGGGAGATCTCCAAAAGACAGATTTATCGTGGACGAACCTTCAACTAGTAAGAACGTTTGGTGGGGACCGGTAAACCAAAAAACCACCAAAAAAGTTTTTGATAATTTATATGAAAAAGTAATCAAGTATTACAATCAAGATTCCAATAGCGAAAATACCTTCATATTTGATGGATTTTGCGGGTCGGATAAAGATACTTCACTGCCGGTTCGAATTATCGCAAAAAAAGCATGGCAGGCATTATTCGTAAACAATATGTTCATCCGACCTGCAGCAGGACAGTTAGAAAATTTCAAACCTGAATTTACTGTTATCAATGCTTCTCCTGTAATTGATAAGAATTGGAAGGATCATGAATTAAATTCAGAGATGTTTATCATTTTCAATTTAGAGCGTGGTATTGCCATTATCGGCGGGTCGGAATATGGCGGTGAAATGAAAAAAGGATTATTTTCCGTTATGAAT
>CAYXUG010000079.1:0-6605 GCA_964468655.1 uncultured bacterium
AATACCCCCTTATTATTTTAGCTCTTTTTGTCCCATAACATCTGACTGGTTACAGTATTCTCTAAATAAAGAGAAAGGCGGATTTGTTACTACAATATCGGCTTGTTTCAAAAGTTCAATGCATTCTTCCTTGCGAAAATCACCATCACCTTTTAAGTGTTGAATGCCAATTTCTTCAGGATCGGGTATCCTATTTTCATTTTTGTCGCCTTCGTATTCTAAATAAATTGCTTTTTCGGAGTTATTCTGACTGAATAAATCCATATCCTGATTTTTATAACAGGTGGTGATTAATTTTTTAAGCCCTAATTTTTCAAAATTGTATGAAAAATAATGGAAGAAATTGCTTACACGGGGGTCATCGCAATTACAATAAACGACTTTCTCTTTAAAGTGTTCTCTGTAATGCTTTAGCTCTCTTTCTATGTCAGAGAGTTGAGTGTAAAAATCATCATTTTTAGATGATTTTGCTTTTTGTAAATTTTTATTTAAAGTTTTTTCACTCATATTGAAAATAATTGGTTACCTAACAAGTATTATCCCTCAGTATCGTTTGTTGGATTAGTCATTTCCAGAATGATTTGAGTGTTATCCTGAAAGCAGAGATGTTGGACTTTTAATGTTTTCAGATAGTGAAGAAAACCAATCAGGAATAAAAGTCCATGACTCCACCCCGGGAGAACTCCTGTATCCGCGCCGCCGCCTGTGATGAATGCTGCCATGATGATAAACACATTTAACAGTGTAGGAGGATAGAGTTTTCGCTTGATGGCAATGGATTGCTTATGAAATTCATGATTAGCGCCTTTTTCTTTAATGTAGTCGCGGATACTGATGCCGGTACCCACGAAAAAAAACATGACCAGTACTTCAGTGAAAAGATAAATAATGGCAGTGGCGAATGCAAAGGTTGGGTGGCCGGCTCCAAAAAGACCAAAACTAAAATACCCCTGAAGACCTGTGAGGAGAAGTGCACCCAGAGATAAAAAAGATAAAAAATAAATGGAAATCATGAAAAAGTACATGTTGCTTCAGCGGGTTTTAACTTAATGTTTTCTAAAACGAAATCTATTTATTCTTGAAGAACTTTTCACAGCACGGCGTGTTTCAGGAATTGGCTCCTGTATTTCATGATGAAGTATGGTGGAGATGATACCACCCAATATATATAACGTAACAAGTGGAAAAAGAATTAGACTTTTCAGGATAGTAAGACATGCGAGGCAGATGATTATGATAACAGCTCTTACTCTATGATGCCATCCTCTGCCGATTTGAGGGAATTTCACATAGCGGACATGGCTGACCATAAGGAAAGAAAGTATTAAAATAAGGGGAAAGGCAGTTAGAGGATTCCCCGCATTGCCAAATAGTATGTTGTTAAAAATAACGTAGGATGCAATAGCTATTGCACTGACTGTAGTGGGGAGTCCCATGAAAATTTGATTGGGTCCTTCTTCCGATTGAACATTAAAGCGAGCCAGCCGGAAGGCGCCTGCCATGAGTGGAATAAAGCAGACAGATATTGCAATAAAGTGGGGGAGTTCAGAAGCGTATGCGAAATAGACAAGAACAGCCGGCGCTGTACAGAAAGAGACAAGATCGGCAATGGAATCAAACTGGATGCCGAATTTTGACCCGGCTTTCAGAAATCGCGCAGTGGCGCCATCAAGACCATCAAATAAAGATGCGCCCAAAATCAGCCATGCCGCATGATTGTAGTTTCCCTTCGCTGCCATTAAAATCGCCTGAAAACCAAAAAAAAGATTCAAAAAAGTGAATACATTGGGGATCGTCGATTTATAGTTGTACTCGCGGAATGTCATTATAATTTTCCTATAATTGTTTCTGTCGCCTTAACACGGTCACCCACTTTTACATGAAGTAACGATTCAACAGGTAAAATCAAATCCGTTCTTGACCCGAATAGAATAAAACCCAGACGATCGCCTTTATTGATGGTATCCTCCTTTTTTAAATGACATATAATTCTTCTGGCAAGAATGCCGGCAATCTGTTTCACCTTCACACTTTTTTCGCCATGAATAATATTGATTTCAGTTCGTTCATTAATTTCAGAAATATTTTTTTTAAACGCAGCATGAAATTTACCCCTATGATATTTTATATCACTGACTTTTCCATCCACCGGCACACGATTCACATGGACATTAAATAATGACAAAAAGATGGAAACCAGTTTAACTTTTTCTCCGCCGATTTCAGTCTCACCGGAAAATACAATTTTTCCATCAGCAGGGGAGAGGATAAGGTTTTCTCCTTCGGGGATTTTGCGTACAGGGTCCCGGAAAAAAACAAAACACATTAAAAGGAACAGGAATGAAGGAAGCACCAACATTTTAAATATTTCCATATTTAACCACCATCCCAAGACAGTGAGTAACACAGTCAGGATGAATGCAGATAAATAAATTTTCTTTCCCTCAGGAGCCAGCGTCATAGTTTACGTTTTGATATTATGCTCAATCAAGTTTTAAACTTAAATTTAACCACAGCCCCATCCTGAATGAAGTAATCTTTCCCATGAGTGTGGATTAATCCTTTGTCTCTCAGCGCTTCTTCTGAACCGTGCCTGAAAAGATCATCGCATGAATATGCGTCTGCCTTAATGAATCCTTTTTCAAAATCGGTGTGGATTACCCCTGCTGCTTGTGGAGCCGCAGTTCCCTTTTTAACCGTCCATGCCTGGACTATATTGGATTCGGTTGTGAAGAAAGTGATCAAATTCAGCAAATTGTAAGCCGCAGGAATGAGTGTTTCCAATCCTGTTTTATTCAACCCCCATTCCTCCATAAAGAATTGGTGCTCTTCTTCGTCGGATAAAAATGCCAGCTCGTTTTCAAGTGCGGCGCTTACAATAATCACTTGTTCATTTTGATCCTTGCACCACTTTTTCAGTTTCGCTGTAACAGGTCCATCTTCATGAGATGTTGCTTCCGACTCACTGATATTGCCGGCGTACAACACCGGTTTTGAAGAAATGAGAAATAGCTCTTTTAAATAATGGTTTTCATCTTCAGTTAAATTGAGATTTCTGGCAGGTTTTCCATTTTCCAGAGTTTTTGCAACTTCGTTTAAAATATCCATTTCTGCCGCTGACTCTTTATGGCCTGATTGCGCTTTTTTGGTGATGGATTCCTGCCGGCTTGTGACCGTTTCAAGGTCTTTCAGAATGAGTTCTGTTTCAACGATGCCAATATCCCGTTCGGGATCAAGTTCGCCGGAGGGATGACTCACCTGACCGCTCTCAAAACACCGGACAAGGTGAAGAATAGCATCCACTTCCCGGATTTTCGCAAGGAACTGATTGCCCAGTCCCTCGCCCTGATGGGAACCTTTGATGAGTCCTGCAATGTCAACGATTCGCAGTGTCGTTGGAATAATCTTTTTTGGATTGAGTATGTCAGACAGTTTCTTCAGCCGTTCATCCGGCACGGAAACCATTCCCACGTTTGGATCAATGGTGGTGAAGGGATAGCTGTCTGTTTGAACCCTTGATTGAGTCAGGGCAGAAAAGAGCGTGGATTTCCCCGCATTGGGCAGACCGACGATTCCGCATTGAAGTGGCATAGGGGAAGTTACAAGATTCAAAAAGTGTGTTCAAGAAATTACAGCCATTGTTTAAGTTTGGTGAAAGATTAACAGTTAGTAAATTTCTTTTTGATTAAAGGAGATAAAATTTCATGAAAGAATGGGTTTTAATTTTGGGCTGTTCCACCGGTCACGGCGGCGCTACGGCGAAAAAGTTAGCGGAAGCCGGTTACGGTATTATAGGTTTCCACTTCGACAGAGGCAACATCAAACGGGAAGCGGAAGAATTCTGCAAACAGTTGAATGAGTTCAATGATGGAGGGACACATTTTTTCAACACCAACGCCGCATCGGTGGAGGTAATGGATGAATACCTTCCGAAAATTCAGGAAATTACGGGAGGCAGTACATTGAAACTTTTACTTCATTCCATTGCATTCGGTACCACCACAAATTTTTTCGGCGAAAAGCCGGTCACACAAAAACAGATGGAAATGACGGTTCACGTTATGGGAACATCACTTCTTTACTGGGTGCAGAAGCTTTATGATGTTAATCTGCTGGCGAAAGGTTCCCGGATTCTCGGATTAACCTCCGAAGGGAATTACGTTGCTATGGAGGGATATGGTCCGGTGGGTATTGCGAAAGTTGCATTGGAGAGTATCACACGGCAGATCGGGTGGGAATTGGGTGAGCAAGGCATTACTGCCAACTGCATTCAGGCGGGAGTTACTCCCACGCGAGCGCTCACTAAAATTTCCGAACAGTGGGAAGAATGGCTGGAAAAAACGAAAAAGCGGAATCCAATGCGGCGGACCACCCAGCCGGAAGATGTTGCGAATGTGGTCTATCTTATGCTTCAGCCGGAAGCGGACTTTATCAACTGCTCCATCGTTTATACCGATGGAGGAGAACACCGGTCGGGGTCGTTTTGATAATTATTAAGTCAAAACAATTACTTACCACAAAGTCCCAAAGACACGAAGATTATAAAATAAAATTTCTCCCAGGGAGATTGCAAAGAGGGGGAGCAATTTTATTAATTCAAAATACAAATTAAAAAAAGTAAAATGTCAAGTTTCTCCACCTGTTTTACCAACTGGTAGATGGGCAGGCAATAACCAGAAGACCACATTTAGTGCCTACACCTTCTCCCTAGTCCTCTCCCATCGAGGGAGAGGAGGAGACTTTCAGAATATCATCAAGTAAGTAAATGCTCGGAATTTTCTCCCCCTTGATGGGGGAGAATTGAAGAGGGGGGAGAAATCAATCTTCAGGTCAAAATTTTAAAAAGTAAAGTAAACCAATAACTAATTTATGTAAAGCGTGAGTAGAAAATGAATAAAGGGAATGCTATAAAATTACGTTACAAATAATTAACAAAGGTATTAGTAATCACTTTTCAATAATTAAACTGTTTATTGAATCCAATTTATTATAAGTATAGTCATCTTCTTTCACATATGTCATATAGGCCCAGCGATCATAATAGTCAAACCTTATCGTCTTTTTTCTAAAAAACAATAATCTTAGTTTTGGTATTAAATAAAATGTTACTATATAAAAATCTTTATCGTGTGCTAACAATCCAATATATTCCCAATTATTCACATTCATAATTACTTTATCTGAATGTAAATAAAATGAAGGAGTTCTCGGGAAGATGATTTCAGTTTCATTAAAAATTCTTTCAAGTACCCTTTTAACAGAATCATGGTCAGTTACATAAAATGAATTTTCATAAAAATATTCAACTGAAAAAAATTTTTCTGGGAATGGTTTTGGCGTTTCAGGAATTTCAACAGTTTTAAACAGAATACAACTTTGTACGTAAAATGTTATAAAAAGTATTGTAATTGATCTTATTAAAAGCCGCATAACAATTCAAGTTCATTCAAACGGTCGAGGTAGAAACTGTATCTAGAATAAAATTCACCAAAAACGTCTATGATTTTTATACCAGCACAATCCTGATTTCCAATTATGAGATTTTGGGGTAGGCACGCCAAAAGAGATTCATAATAATTAAGATTAGAATAAGCTTGTGCATACAAAAAAAGACAATCACAATCTAAGATCATTGATTCATCCATCTGGTTAGGCATATTACCATTCGAGTATTCTTCATTTCCAGTGCAGTATTGAAAAAAAGTAAAATAATTAGTCCACACACCACTACTATCGATTGGAAGAGGAAAAGGATTATCTTTCCAATAGGAACAGCCATTTTGATAGCCAAATTGGTCAAAGGCATAATTAATACGACAATTCCAATTATCTACTACCCAATTATTATAATATGGTACCGCATCATAAGTTGCGGGACCACTAAAAGTTGGGTAATCAGATGGCCCCTGAACCACAGATGTAATACAATTATAAATAGCATTGATTTGATTTGTATCCAGTTCACACCCTGCTTGTGATAAACTATCCAATATATCTATGAATTCACAAATTGCAGAATCTTGATCAGGGTTGAAAATAAATGGACAATTATCGCAGATATCTCCAACATAATCATTATCAGAATCTTCTTGGTTAGGATTAACAATATTTACACAATTATCAAAAAAATCTATAATACCGTCTTGGTCAGAATCTTCGCAAGCATCTCCTATGCCGTTATTATTCCAATCATTTTGCATGGGGTTATAAATACCAACACAATTATCGGTTAAATCAGGAACAAAATCATTATCAATATCTATAATACAATCATTCTGATAATGTTCATCTCTTTCAGTTGTGTTGATTAAACATGAAAATTTTTCTTCAAATATTCCTACTGCATAATCATCATATCCAACCGCTCTTAAAAAAATTGGTAAAGCAGTGAGTACTTCATCAATAATGCAGTCTGTACACCAGTTTCTGGCCCTTGCACAAATTTCATTTATTTTTAATAGATTTTCATGGTCGTAGCAAATTGCTTTATATAGTGCTGTTAAATTTTCTAGACATGGCCCCCAAGAAGATCCTTTCAAAAATATTTTTATTAGGGTAAAGTCGCAATTTAGCCACCAATGTTAATAAATTACACATATGATAAA
>CAYXUG010000080.1:0-6497 GCA_964468655.1 uncultured bacterium
AATAAAAGAGCATTAAATTCTAAATGTGTAAACCATGTCTATCCAAGTGTCACTTCCTGCTCTCATGGCAATTGATGAAATGAATCATAGGCTTTATATTTCACGGTTTATGCCCATGGGTGGAATGAGTACAGAAGCCATGGAAGTCCACCAGATAAATACGGAAACTATGACTGTTCTTGGTACTGTCAATGTGGGCGCCAATTCACCCCATGGAATTGCACTATCTGATGATGGTGGTACCTTGTGGGTTTCCAGCAATCAGGCATCTCATTTCTTTAAAATTGATACTGACCGTTTTGGCGATTCAAATTACCAGCCGGAGAGTTTTAAAATAGCATCAGGCGTTCCAGATAATTTTGAAATTAATGACGGCATTTATGAACCACTGGAAATTGAATTGAGCATTGATGAATCACAGATTTTTATCAGTTGTTCAGACAGTGAGAAAAATCAGGTTCGAGTTTATAGTGCTGATACAGGAGATTCTCTCACAATCTATTCTATAAATGAAGGAATGGGAATGATTCCTTGGCACATAGCGGTTGTTCCAGATGGGTCGGGACTTTATATCACGAACCGCTCAATGATGAGTCCAAGAGTTTCTTATATTAATTTTTCAGATGGAAATGTAACTCAAATTGAATCATCAGAATTTGATTTTCCTCATGGAATAGGTATTTCAAGTGATGGATCAAAAGTATTCGTTTCCAGCAGTGCAATGATGACTGGAGGGAATTCCTACCTCCATATCATAAATACGAGCATAAATGAGGTTGAATCATCTATTTTACTAGGAGAAGGTCTTGCAGCGACAGGACTTGCTGTGATGCAGACTACTTGTGAAAACTGTGACTAAATTTGACAGATTCACTTTATTCATTCTTATTATCGGATTTTTAGCATGTGAATCAACAGATGGGGGTGATGGAGAAAATTCTGGTGATCCGGGTGAGCCATTTCCCATTCAAACTGATTTTCAGATCGAGAACTTTGAATCAGCAGAAATGTGTAAATCGTGCCATCCCACTCACTTCGAGGAATGGTCGGGATCAATGCACGCCTATTCTTTTAAGGATCCCGTTTGGTATGCTCTTCATTCAAACGAGCAGCAGCACTTCGAAGAAAATGAAGATCAGGAATTGGGGCAGTTTTGCATTATGTGTCATAGTCCGGTTGCCTTTTTAACAGGCGAAATTCAAGATCCAAAATTATTAACCATCGAATCTTCCGAATCACTGGTACCCCAGATCAGAGAGGGAGTTACTTGCAGTTTCTGTCATGCCGTGACCCATATGTCCCCCACGACGGAAGTTGATGTATCGAGCGGGAATCTGGAAGCAATACAATTTTTTCTGAATACAGACAGTGTTTTGCACATAAAATACGGTCCCCTCGAAAATCCCATCGAATCGGGGTATCATGAGTCTCAATACCATCCTGACTACGATTTATCCGAATACTGCCGTGGTTGCCACAATATGACCATAAACGGTAACGATGCCGAAATGACATTTTCTGAATGGGGCGGTACCGCTTTTCAGGCAATGAGTGTGGAGTGCCAGTCTTGTCACATGGAAACCTATCCCGGGTATGCAGTGGACAGGTTTCTATTTCCCGATGCTCCTTATCGTGAAAACCTGCACAGCCACGATTTTTCGGGTATTGATCAGGCGCTGACGACATTTCCCCAGGAAGAAGCGCAGGAAAATGCAATCAGAGAACTACTTTTCGGATCGGCAGAAGTGAATTTTTTCAATACACCACCGGACAGTCTGAATGATGGAGATTCATTGAAGCTTAAACTTATTGTTTCTAATAATGCGGGTCACAATTTTCCTTCCGGTGTAACTTTTTCGAGACAACTGTGGCTAGAAGTTTTAGCTGTCATGGATGGAGATACGCTGTACAAAAGCGGACATTTAAATCCGGAAGGCGATCTATATGATTTTTATATTGACTCCGTTGGAGTCACTGATCCTGACTTAACAGTATTCAGAACTATACTCTACAATAGTGAAGGGGACTCTGGGTTACTTAAAGTATCAGTTGGAACTATGGATTGGATGAATGGCAACACAATTCTCGCCGGCGGCTCAAAGACAGCCGAATATGAATTTTTTGTACCTGCCGAAGTTCAGGGGAATCTCACCGTTTCAGCCCGGTTGAGATTCAGAGCCATTCCGCCATTTTTTGCCAGGTATTTGGACTTGGAGGAAGTCGTAGATAAATTAACTATATTTGATATTGATTCAGTTTCAACTATCATCGCAATTCATTAGACGACATGAAGAAAACGATATTTCTGCTCATTATTTCCGGTGCCTTATTCTCGCAGACTTTTGAACGAATCACCAATCCATTTTCAGTTACCATTGATGATACAGAATTAGTAGACCCCTTTTTGGGAGGATTCAACAAGCCGGTGCCGCAGTTTGTTGATTGGGACGGAGATAATGATTTTGATCTATTTGTGACTGATCAAGACGGTTATTTACAGTATTACGAAAATACAGGTTCTGCGCAAGTTTATGATTTTGAATTGAGAACCAAACAATTTCAAAGTATTGATATCGGTGTCTGGTTCTGGTTTTACGATTACGATTTGGATGATGACCTTGATTTGATTGGTCAAGCTTCCGGAATTGATATGGGGCACAGTTATGTGTCGGTTTATGAAAATGTGGGTAGTCAATTGATACAAAGAACCAATCAATTACTGGCAGAACATGGATCTCCTGTGGATGGAGGACAGATTGTCATTCCCACAGTCTGTGATATTGACAATGACGGATGGGAAGACCTTTTCGTGGGTACGATGTCAGGAACGGTTATGTTCTATCGCTGTCTTGGAATGATGGATGAACTACCACATTTTCAACTCGTAACAAGCAACTATGAAGATATTTTAATTGTGTGGACACCGGGGAGAAATCAAAGGCACGGAGCCAATGCACTGAATTTTTTTGACGTTGACGGAGATAATGATTTCGATTTGTTCTGGGGTGATCTTTTTCAGCCGGGACTTTTTTTCCTTGAAAATTTCGGAACGCAGACAAATGCCGATTTTCCTGATTCAATGGATTTGATTGTAACAGAATACCCTGAAAATGAACCTGTAACTACTGCAGGATTCAATGTTTCTCGATTTGCTGACATGAATGGAGATGGGACCGGCGACCTTTTTGTAGGCGTTCTTTCCGGTTCTTACGGCACGGACTTTTACGATAATTTCTGGTATTACACGAATGAAGGTACCACGACTGAGCCGGATTTTAATCTGGTTACAAAAAACTTTTTTTCCACTCTTGATTTAATCGCCGGAACTGTTCCGACGTTTGCTGATATTGATGCTGACAATGATTTGGACTTGTTTATTGGAACGGAGTTTGATCCTGACAATCCCGGGTGGAAGGGGAGTGTCTACTATTTTGAAAATACAGGATCATCTGAAAATCCAAGTTTTATACTCATGGATTCAACTTTCTTTGAACCCCTTGTAGGGAATAACATGGCACCTGCATTTGTGGATATTGATTGTGACGGCGATTTGGATGCATTCATTGGTGATTGGAACGGAAAAATTTATCAATTCATCAATGATGGTACGGCTGAAATTCCTAATTTCACCTATGTGGAAGGGCCTTTTTTAGAAATTGATCTATCAGGACAATCCACACTCGTATTCGGTGATATTGACGGCGACAGCGATTCTGATTTATTTATCGGTGATAAAAATGGGAAAATCCACTTTTTTGAAAATTCAGGCGGATGCAGTGAAATTGAGTTTATTTATGTGTCGGATGATTATTTCCCATCTTTTGAACTTGGAGATGAAATAGTCACTACACTTATTGATTTTGATTCTGATAATAAGTTGGAAATAGTTATCGGGAATGAGGAGGGTGAACTCATTCTAATTGATGATATTCAAGATGATCCAACATTTGAGGCTCTAGAAAATTTTCCTTATTCCGGGATGAATATTGCTCCTGTTTTTGGAGAAAGTGAACAAGAATTGTTTATTGGTTCCCACAGTGGCGGGTTGCAATATTTTCAAATTGAGGATAGTCTGAGTGTTGAAACACCCGTGGAAATTCCGACATCATCAGCATTGTATCAAAATTACCCCAATCCGTTTAACCCACTCACGATGATCAGATACGACCTACCACAAGAGTCAGATGTAACACTTACCATCTACGACATTACAGGCAGAATGGTACAAACGCTGGTAAATGAGTCACAACAAGCAGGAATGAAGCAAATCATCTGGAATGTAGCAGATGTATCAAGTGGAGTCTATATCTACCGTATACAGGCAGGAAACTTCACCCAGACACGCAAGATGATACTGTTGAAGTAAAACACGCAATTAAAAAGGGGCAACACATCATTGCCCTTTTTTTGTTTAAGGGGTAGATTCGGGGGGAAATTGTTAATAATAAGCGGGAGAAAAAAATATGGGTAATAATAAAAAATCAGCCGGGTTTTGGTTTTTGACAATCTGCCTTTCATTAATAGTGATTTTGACCATTTATGGAATCATTATTAAAGGCGAAATTGTTGAAACTTACTTTTTCCAATTTGCAGTTGTTTTTGCATTAAGTCCTGCCCTGTTCAAAGAAATACCAGCTCTTGCAAAAATAAAAACTCTCAAACCTATCATGATCATACTTTCAATTTCAATGATTGCAATGGGTTTTTACAGTTCAATGTAACCCGACAAAAATCTAATAGGACTGTAGGTGCAACACCTGTTCCCTTTTTTTGTTTGTGGGATAAATTCTTTATCTACAAATTGAATTGATTAACCACTATAATAATGAATAAGACACAATCGAAAAAATCACACTTCCGATCAGCCATTCTGCTGAGTCACTGTCCCGATGCGCAGGGGATTGTTGCTTCAGTCACTGAGTTTTTGTACCGGAATAAGGGAAACATCCTTTATCTCGATCAGCATGTGGATGATGAAACAAAGGTGTTCTTCATACGCATCGAGTGGGATTTGGAAAGTTTTCAGATTGTTGCGGAGAAAATTGAGGAAGAATTTCAGAGTTCAGTGGGTGATAGATTTGGTATGACATGGGCGCTGCATTTTTCCGATGAGGTTCCCCGGATGGCTCTCTTTGTTTCAAAACTCCCGCACTGTCTATACGATATTCTCTCCCAGTGGAAGTCCGGCGAGTGGAATGTTGAACTGCCCCTCATCATCAGCAATCATTCAGAACTCGAACATGTAGCTGAGAGGTTTGAGGTAGATTTTCATTTTTTCAATATTACTAAAGAGAGTAAAGCAGAAGAGGAAAAGAAGCAGTTAGAATTGCTGAAAGAAAAGAAAATTGATTTTATTGTTCTTGCACGATATATGCAAATTTTGACAGAAGATTTTATCTCTGAATATCCCAACCGCATTATCAATATTCATCACTCGTTTTTGCCGGCGTTCCCCGGTGCGAGACCCTATCAATCCGCTTACCAGCGCGGAGTAAAAATCATTGGCGCCACGAGTCATTTCGTGACGGCTGAATTGGATGCCGGTCCCATCATAGAACAGGATGTGGTTCGTGTCAGTCATGTGGATTCGGTGAAAGACCTAGTCCGAAAGGGGAGGGACTTGGAAAAGGTTGTTCTTTCCCGGGCAATATGGCATCACCTTCAGCGGAAGATTCTTGTTTACAACAACAGGACGGTGATTTTTTCGTGATTTGAATGACTTTACCCTTAATAATACAGCATTTGTGTCATTCTGAATCCGCCGGCTGGCGGATGAAGAATCTTCATTTGTTTACAGGTTAAAAATGTAGATCCCTCACTTCGACTTCGTTCAGTGTAAACTCACTTGGGATGACAAAAAACAATTATTCCCCTCTCGAGAGGGGTGTCCACGCAGGATGCGGGATGGGGTGTGTAATAATAAACTTTTAAAACAGTTCTTATTTTTCTCTCTTTCACAATCCCCACGATAAATCGTGGGGCTATTTTCCATTTTACTCTCTATGATGCAGAGTGACGTCAATCAGTTTGGCTTTCAAACCACTGCGCTGAAGAACAGCAATAATTCAACTGCCGGAACGATGATTTTGACGGACACTGAAAACACACGGCTAATATACGGCAATAACCGGGTTTATGTTGGGCACACTGTGTGTGGTGCTGATGCTAATCCACCGGGTTCTCAGCAATGGTCGTTTCAGTGGCAGGCACCGGATTCGAATGTTGGGGACATCATCTTCTATTTATCATCTCTCGCAACAAACCACAATCATTCACCGTATGGTGATGATACTTATGTCAATATAATTACGATGAGTCCGCATCAAGGTGCAATGATGGAGATGGAAAACTACGCGGGCTGGAATCTTTTAGGACTGCCTCTTGATGTGGAGGATTCAAACTACAATACACTTTTTCCTGATGCAATTCAAAATACTCTTTATTCTGACACTTGGATAGACATGGTTTACACATTGGTAATTTAAGTTAACTTTTTT
>CAYXUG010000081.1:0-6372 GCA_964468655.1 uncultured bacterium
CATGGCTTCTTTAACTCCCAAAACTGTAAACCATGTCTATGGTAAGACACTAAAAAGGTCCAATATCCTGCCAAAGCTATGCTACACCGGACAAGCTAATGACTATTGACCAGTGATTAATCAATTCCAAAATCCATAATCCCAAATCATAAATAATATCTTTGTGCCTTTGTGGCTTTGTGGCTAAACCCTAAATTCAGCGCCATGAAAACCGAATTAATCAGAAATTTCTGTATCATTGCACACATTGATCATGGGAAGTCCACACTTGCCGATAGATTCCTGGAAATTACAGGGACTGTATCTCCACGTAATATGAAAGCACAGGTGTTGGATGATATGGACCTCGAAAGGGAACGGGGAATTACCATTAAGAGTCATCCTATTCAGATGAAGTATAACCATTCGGATGGACAGGTATATACTTTCAACTTGATTGATACTCCCGGGCATGTGGATTTTTCGTATGAAGTTTCACGGTCACTGGCGGCTTGTGAAGGAGCGATTCTACTTGTTGATGCTGCACAGGGAGTAGAAGCCCAGACCGTAAGTCATGCCTATCTGGCAATGGAAAATGATTTAAACCTCATTCCGGTATTAAATAAAATTGATCTTTCAACGTCGCAAGTTGACGAATCCGCTGAACAGCTTATGGATTTAATTGGGTGTGACCGGGATGAAATCTATAATATCAGCGCCAAAACGGGGGAAGGTGCGCCAGAGTTGTTAGCAGCTATTATTGATAAAATTGATTCCCCCGGATCAAGCGGCAGTAAAGCACCGCGAGCTCTCGTATTTGACAGCACTTTTGATTCATTCAGGGGAGCAATTCCATACGTACGTGTTTTTGATGGTACCCTTGAAACGGGGATGACAGCACAATTTATGTCCACTGGCAGAATGCATGAAATCACTGAGGTAGGTCATTTTGTGATGAAGAGAGTGCCTTGCGATAAATTGACAGAAGGCGATGTAGGTTATATAGTAGCAGGATTAAAAGCAGTAAAAGAGTTAAAGGTTGGGGATACAGTTACGATTAAGGAAAATCCCGCCGAAAAACCGCTTCCTGGGTATAAAGAAATGAAGCCCATGATTTTTGCAGGTCTGTTTCCGGCTAACAGTGAGGACTATGAAAATCTGCGAGAGTCCATTGAAAAATTAAAACTGAATGATGATTCTCTTGTTTTTGAACCGGAAACATCAACAGCACTGGGATTTGGATTCAGATGCGGTTTTTTGGGACTTCTCCACATGGAAATCATCCGGGAACGGTTAGAGCGGGAATTTGACCTCAATTTGATTGTGACTGTACCGAATGTTCGGTATCGGATTTTGAAAACGAACGATGAAACCGTGGAAGTAGATAATCCGGCTAAACTTCCACCACCGGGAGAAATTAATGCGATATTAGAGCCCTACATCAAAGCGGAAATCATATCACCCCCTGACTATATTGGTGGACTCATGAAATTATGCCAAGACAGAAGAGGCATTTACAAAACAACACATTATTTTTCTGCATCTCGAGTTGGATTATCTTATGAAATTCCACTGGGCGAAATCATTTTCGATTTTTATGATAAATTAAAATCCTTATCACGCGGGTATGCATCTTTTGATTACGAACCCATCGGATTTCGTGAGGGAAATCTGCAAAAGTTGGATATTCTAATCAGTGGTGAAGTGGTGGATGCTTTGTCAGTCATCACTTATAAAGAAAATGCATTCCAGAAGGGCAGGGACTTATGCCAAAAATTGAAAACAGTCATACCACGACAGGTGTTTGAGGTGGTAATACAAGCATCCATCGGTTCGAAGATAATTGCCCGGGAGACAGTTAAACCATTTAGAAAGAATGTGACAGCCAAATGTTACGGGGGTGATATTACACGAAAGAGGAAATTGAGGGAAAAACAGAAAAAAGGCAAAAAACGGTTAAAGCAAATCGGAAGGGTGGAAGTGCCTCAGGAAGCGTTTTTGGCACTGTTTAATGTGGAAGATTGACCGTCACGTTGTAGATTGGCTTGCCAATCGTAGTGAAACGAAGATTGGTGCCCGGAACAGGAATTGAACCTGCACCTCCTAATGGAGACATGGACCTGAACCATGCGCGTCTACCAGTTCCGCCATCCGGGCTTTATTGAACGGAATGAAATTAAATTTTTCATCTCCTTATCACAAGGATTAAACTTGTATCTCTTTTAACTTTCATCTAATTTTTTCCACAGAGAATGAATGATGATATTAAGATTATTACGACCAATCGGAAGGCATTTCGTGATTACCATATTCTGGAAAAAATCGAAGCCGGCATAGAATTGGTGGGAAGCGAGGTAAAAAGTCTGCGAGAAGGACGAGCCAACTTGAAAGATTCTTATGGAGCACTCAGAGGAAATGAAATTTTCCTGATCGGAATGCATATTGGACAATATTCGCATACTGGCTATACTACTCATGAACCATATAGAGACCGAAGACTCCTATTGCACCGGAGGGAAATCCGGAAATTTCAGAGGTTGGTAAAAGAAAAAAGTCAGACAATCATACCACTAAAGCTATACTTTAAAAAAGGACTCGCAAAAGTTGTAATTGCCTCTGCTAAAGGTAAACGTGAATATGATAAAAAAGAAGCCATAGCAGAAAGAGACAGAAAGCGGGATGTTGAAAGAGAACTAAAAGGTAGAAGGTAATTAGAATGATAAAATTCCCAACAGTAAATGAACAAATGGATCTCATCAAACGGGGTGTTGACGAAATTATACCTGAAGATGATTTGATAGCAAAAATTGAAAAATCTATTAAAACAGGAGATCCGTTGATCGTAAAGATGGGCTGCGACCCCAGCATGCCGGACCTGCATATTGGGCATGCTGTGGTTTTAAGGAAAATGAGACACTTTCAGGATTTGGGTCATCAGGTAATTTTGATCATCGGTGATTTTACAGCTATGATTGGTGATCCTTCCGGAAGAAATAAAACCCGACCTCAGTTAACGCAGGAAGAAACGAGAGAATTTGGGCAGTCCTATGTTGATCAAGCATCCATTATTCTTGATGTAGAGAAACTTAAAATCGTATACAATTCGGATTGGCTTAGTAAAATGAACTTTAACGATGTCATAAAACTTGCTAGTCACTACACAGTTGCCCGCATGCTGGAAAGAAACGATTTTAATGAAAGATATAAGAATGAAATTTCAATTTCCATTCATGAATTTCTCTATCCACTTGCACAGGGAATGGATTCGGTGGAACTGAAGGCAGATGTGGAACTTGGCGGTACCGATCAGAAATTTAATTTGCTGGTTGGCAGGGAACTCCAGAGAGATTACAATCAAATGCCGCAAACAGTCATTACAACTCCACTTATCGAAGGAACTGATGGAATCAAAAAAATGTCAAAATCTTACGATAATTACATCGGGTTAACAGAATCTCCGGAGGAAATGTACGGGAAAGTTTTATCTATTCCTGATGGTCTCATTGGGACTTATTTTGAATTTGCGGCAGGAATTTCAAAAGAAAAATTAGAAAAGATAAAAATGCAGTTATCGGATGAGTCGTTTAATCCCCGCAATATAAAACGCGAACTGGCAAGGGAAATTATATCCTTGTATCACTCGACCGACGATGCAAAAAATGCCGAAAACAAATTTGATCAGATTTTTATTAAGAAGGAAATACCCGACGATATTTCAGAATTTAAAGTTGAGAAGAAACCAATAAAACTGGTTCAGTTAATAGTTGATTCCAAATTAGCGCCATCCAAAGGTGAAGCCAAAAGACTCATTCTACAGGGTGCAGTGATATTGAATGATGAAAAAATTGATGATATAAACTATGAAATCAATTCTGATGGGGAATCCATATTAAAAGTGGGTAAAAGGCGATTTATAAAAATAATCTGCTGATTAAACTTACTTTTTTCACTTTCAATTATTTGAAGAATCATAGGTTAGATTTAACTTCCTTACATTATTTTTGAATTAATTAGCATTGTAACAGGAGGCATTATGGCAGATAACATGATTGAATTCACAGATACCAATTTTGAGAATGAAGTTTTGAAATCCAGTATTCCTGTGCTTGTCGATTTCTGGGCAGAATGGTGCGGACCGTGTAAAACCATCGGTCCCATTGTTGAGGAAATTGCAGGTGAATATCAGGGTAAAGTAAAGGTGGGAAAAGTAGATGTGGATCATAATTCACAAACTGCGCTACAGTATGGAATTAGAAGCATCCCAAGTTTACTGGTTTTTCAAAATGGGTCAGTTTCTGACCAGGTTGTTGGAGCTGTACCCAAAAGTGAAATAACCAAACTGCTCGATAGAACATTGAGCAATAGTGGTTCATAAAGTTATCATAATAGGTTCCGGTCCTGCTGGCTTAACTGCAGCACTATATGCTGCAAGAGCAAATCTGGAACCTCTCGTTTTTGAAGGGGATCAACCCGGTGGTCAGTTAACTATTACCACGGATGTTGAAAATTATCCGGGATTTCCCGATGGAATTATGGGTCCTGAGCTAATGGATTTATTCAGGAAACAGGCAGAGCGTTTCGGAGCAAAATGCCAGTTTAAGCATGTTTCAAAAGTAGAATTGGAAAACCAGCCGTTTAAAGTATGGATTGGTGACGATGTGATTGAAACTGATTCAATCATTATTGCAACCGGGGCTACTGCCAGATTGTTAGGGTTGGAATCTGAAAATGAATTAATGGGGTATGGAGTATCAGCATGTGCAACCTGCGACGGATTTTTCTTTAAGGATAAGAATGTCATTGTTGTGGGTGGCGGTGATTCAGCCATGGAGGAAGCTACCTTTTTAACGAAATTTGCAAAGAAGGTTACAGTAATTCACCGTAGAGATGAGCTTCGCGCATCCAAGATTATGCAGGATAGAGCAATGAAAAATCCTGCCATCGAGTTCCAGTGGAACTCGATGGTAACGGAAGTAAATGGATCAAAGGAATCGAGTGTAACTGGTGTTGTATTAAAAAATACAAAAACAGGCGAATCGAAAGATTTTGCTTGTGAAGGTGTTTTCCTTGCCATTGGGCATACTCCGAACACATCCGTTTTTGATCATAAGATTAAAAAAGACAATAATGGATATATTATTACCAGGGATGGCACTACACAAACTTCTGTAGAAGGTGTATTTGCAGCCGGGGATGTTTCTGACAATGTCTATCGTCAAGCTGTAACAGCCGCTGGTACAGGGTGTATGGCTGCCATAGATGTCGAAAAATATCTTGAATCAATTCATTAACCAGATTGCTCAATTATAAGGAACAGATTAAAGTAAATATGCATTTTTATACAAATAGTAAGAGGAGCAAACACTATGAACAGAATACAATTACCTATCTTTCAATTAGACGATATTCAGGTTTCTTATGGAAAAAATAACGTACTGAAAATTGGAAATTTCAAATTTCACAGAGGAACGATATATGGAATTGTTGGTACAGTCGGCTCAGGAAAAACGACACTATTAAATCTATTAAGAGGTGAAATCAATCCCAATGAAGGATCAGTTCTCTACGAAGATAATCCTTTTGAAAGATCGTTTTTTGGCAAGGTAAAGCCAATCCCCGAAATTATTTTCTTCGGCGATTACCCCAGTAATTCCAAATTGTCCGTCAAAGACAAAATATCATCTGTCCTGCCTGAGAGGTCTGTGCAGATTCGAAAAAAATATTATTCATCGTCCCAATATTCGGCATCATGGGACACCCCAATCAACAAACAATCCCCGGGACAAGTCAAGCGAATGGAGATGATTATTGGAGCGGAATCCGATCCTAAAATATTGATGATTGACAATTATGGGAATTATTTTGATTCACAGATGAAAAGAGAGATGAATCAGAAATTTAAACAAAATGCCAAAAAACGCGGCACAACAATTATTCTGACGACAACAGATATCGAAAGGGTTCGTCACGTTTCATCTGTTCTCATATTTTTGGATAATGGTCATATTTCGAAGATAAGATCATTAGCCAAACAATAGAGTGTCAACCAGTCCTGGAAACGACAGTCACAGAACCGGCATAATTCTGAATGACCAATTTTCTGATCATTTAACAACATCCGGTCATCCTGAATCACCCGATAGAATAGCAGGATTATCTGAATATCTTCCTGAATGTGCTATTCGGGATCAATGGTTGCAAAGGGATAGCTGTCTTTTTGAATCCTTGATTGAGTCTGGGCAGAAAAGAGTGTTGATTTTCCCGCATTGGGCAGACCGACGATTCCGCATTGAAGTGGCATGGTAGAAGTTACGAGATTGTACTGTTCGAGGGGTAGTATAGTGTCTTACCATAGACATGGTTTACAGATAGCAGAGTTAAAGAAGCCATGGA
>CAYXUG010000082.1:0-6122 GCA_964468655.1 uncultured bacterium
ATTCTTAAACAACTTGAAAGTCAACATGTTTAGTGGCTCTTTTTCGACTTTACCCTAAATTAAAACTTATTAGAGGGGAATGATGTTTGACTATTTAAAAATTAAACTATACTTAATAAATACAATTATTTTTGTTAGTATTTTATTCTCTGGTCCTTATAATTCCGGCTTGATTCAATGGACTCAGCCCAATGGGGTTTCATTTACAGCGAGGTTATGGGGAGATGAATTTATTTGGTGGTTTGTTACGGATGGTGGTTATCAAATAATTGAAAGTGAAGATTATTATTACTATTATGCTGTTTTAGATGAAGACGGAGATTATACTGCTTCAAATAATAGAGTTGGCATTGATTCTCCACCCGTAGAATCCTTTCAATTGAATAGATCACCCGAAAGAATTGCTCAAATAGATTCTACCGTTCAGGTATTTAATCAACAATTAATTCAAAACCACATTTGGTATAAAAGTAAAAAGCAATTAAGAGAAACAAATTTAAAAATAGGAACAATTTTAGTTGATTTTACTCCATTACAGAGAAATCCATATTGTTTTCTTGATAGCACTGAAATACTCTATGATTCTACTTACAAAAAAGCACATTTCGATAGTCTTCTTTTTTCGACAGGTTATTGGTATAATCCGGATTTAGAGTTAGAAAGAAGTCCTGATGGTGAAAGAGTTTATGGCAGTTTTAGAGATTTTTTCAAAAAACAGACTCTTGGAGAATGGGATAAAATAAATGATTAGAATCGGCGTTTTCGGCGGCTCAGTATGTTTAGATGAAATCTTTAAGATAGCAGAAAAGGTCGGTCACCTGTTGGCAGAAAAAGGCGCAGTAGTTTATTGCGGTGGATTATCCGGCGTGATGGAGGCAGTCAGCAAAGGTGTAAAAAAAGGTGATGGAACAGTGATCGGTATTCTTCCCGGAAATGATTGTGATGAAGCGAATGAATATGTCACAATTCCGGTTGCAACAGGCATCGGAAAAGCCAGAAATGTCGTAATTGTAAATTCGATTCAGGGAGCTATTGCAATTGATGGGCAGTATGGCACACTTTCAGAAATAGCTCACACTTTGAATCAGGACAAACCGGTAGTTGGTATTAAAACTTGGGATATTAAGGGTGTTGTAAATGTTGATACACCCGAAGAAGCAGTAACAAAAATAATGGAACTGATATGAGTAAAAATAAAGGAGCAAGAATCAAACTTAAGGGAAGAGTACAACGGGTTGGATTCAGGTGGTTCACTGTCCAATGGGCAGAAGACCTGGATTTAGGCGGTTGGGTAAAAAATAACTGGGATGGTTCGGTGGAAGTGGAAGTCGAAGGCAATGAGGAAAAAATTGAATCGTTGGTAATAGAGCTGAAAGAAGGTCCCAAAGATGCCATTGTTGATGACATAAATGTAGAATGGAAATCATTCATGAATCAGTACAGAAAATTTGAAATTAAATATTAAAAGACATACTATAAAATGAACATTGCACTCTGTCAAATTAATCCAATCGTGGGTGATTTTAAGCATAATTTGTCCAAAATTATTTCCACCTACCGGGAGGCGGTGGAAAAAGGCGCTGAACTTGTTGTCTATCCTGAGCTGGCAATTACCGGATACCCTCCGCAGGATTTGCTTTTTGAATCCAGTTTTATTGAGCAGAATTTAAATTTACTTCAGAAACTTCAGGATGAGGTGAATGAAGTCCCATTGATTACTGGATATGTTAGAAAAGACGGGGATAAAATATTTAATTCAGCAGTCGTACTCCATGAAGGTGTTCAAAAAGCAAACTACGACAAAATTCTTTTGCCGATCTATGATGTATTCGATGAAATGAGATATTTTACCTCGGGAGAATCAACGGTTCCTGTTTCCATCCAAATAGGGGGAAAAGAAATAAAGGTTGGACTGCACATCTGCGAAGATTTATGGGACAGGAAATATTCAACAAAAGTTGCCGATGAACTGGTTGAAAACGGCGCTGAAATTCTGATTAATATTTCATCGTCACCATTTCACGAGGGAAAACAGTTTGAACGAATAGCATTGATCAAGAAAAAAGTGGAGAGATTGAGAGTCCCATTTTTGTACTGCAATTTGGTGGGAGCTCAGGATGAATTGATTTTTGACGGACACTCACTTGCTTACAGTAAGAATGGCAATCTTCTGGGTGAAGGAAAACAATTTGAGGAAGAAATAATTTATGTCAATCCAGATTCATCCGAAAATCAGAAATTGAGTACATCCTACTCAAGAGAAGAAGAAATGTTTAAGGCACTTGTATTGGGAGTTAAAGATTATTTCCGGAAAACAGGCTACAAAAAAGCAGTTATCGGCCTCAGCGGCGGAATTGATTCTTCATTAACCGCATGCATTGCAAAAGAAGCGCTGTGCGAAAAAAATGTTACCTGCTTGTTAATGCCTTCCAGATTTAGTTCTGATCACTCTATTTCCGATTCGCAGAAGCTCTGCAGAAATCTTGGAATTCAAGCCATTGAAATCAGGATTGATTCTATTTTAGAAGAATATGAGGTGTTGTTTAAGAGTCAGTTTTCAGATCAATCCCGGGATATAACAGAAGAAAATATTCAAGCCCGTATTCGGGGAAATCTGCTGATGGCATATTCGAATAAAAAAAATGTACTTCTGCTGTCAACGGGAAATAAGACAGAACTAGCCCTCGGATATTGTACGCTTTACGGTGATATGAGCGGAGGATTAGCAGTCATCAGTGATTTGAGCAAAACAGATGTTTATGCAGTCGCAAAGTGGGTTAATGAATCTTTTGGAAGCGAAATAATCCCTCAAAATGTGTTTGATAAACCACCATCAGCAGAATTGTCTGAGGATCAGGTTGATCCCTTCGATTATAATATTGTCAGTCCATTGGTGGATGAAATTGTTGAAAATCATAAATCAAAAAATGATCTGATTAAAATGGGATATAATAAAGAATTGGTGGATCAAATTTATCATCTGGTTCACCGTTCGGAATTCAAGCGGCGACAGGCAGCTCCGGGACTTAGAGTCAGCGCAAAAGCATTCGGCATGGGAAGACGCTATCCAATCATTAACCACTATAAAGGAAACTGAAATTTTGAACCGAATCATTTCAACTTTCATCTTTCTTGTTTCAAGTTTCCTCCTCAGCCAGTCTCCGCTGGATAAAACGTATTGGGAATCCATGAATCAGACAGAAAAATTTTCATTTATTCAGGGATTCTTAACCGCTATACACGAAAGCACAGTTATATTAAAAAATGAAGTAAATGAACGACTCTCCCACGATCCCTATTGGAGGCCACCTCTGGAATTGGACAGAACAGCCAGAAAATTGAAAGATTATCTGCATACTGATCCAGACTACGACTACACCCAGTTAACAAATCTCATAGATATTTTTTATACAAATCCTGATAACAATAACATTGATCTTTTAACAGCAATTAAAATTTTGGTGCTTCATGAAAATGGAAAGAAACAGCACGCAAATGAAATGCTGTTGATGAAACAGAAGGAGTACCTAAAAGACAATTAATTTGTCTTTATTAGATTACCATCGGAGGGCTCCCATGGGGTCCTTTGCAATCCTTTTTTCTCTCGGAATTTTATTCCAACATTTTCTTTATCTTCCAATTCTTTTAATCCCGCTTATCGTTGTTTTCTTGACAATTGTAGTTTGGAATCCAAATCAAAAAACCGATATCTTATTACTACTATGTATGCTCGTCCTTCTTTGCGGGATGTTCAGGGTTTCCCTTACTCAGGAAAAAGTAAGACAGATTGAATCTATTACCAGTTCATTTCATAATTCAGAAGTGTTGATATCAGGATTAATTACGGATGAGAAAAAAGTAAAAAATGGATTAAGAATTAAGATTGAAATAGATCAGATTAAAAATGAGAATTACTCCTGGGATGGGTATGGGAAATTACATTTATATGTGGAAGACAGATTTAATTATGAAAAGGGCAGTACCATTCAGGTTGATGGGATTTTCAGTGAAATAAAAGGTCCCAGAAATCCCGGTGATTTTGATTTTAAATCTTTTTACCAAAAGCAGAATGTCTGGGGAAATATTTATACCAATAAAAACTCAACGATAAAACTCCTTAGCACGGGCAGCCAATCTCAACTTAACGAATGGCTGAATAATTTACGGAATTCAATGAGTGAATTGTTTATGAACCATGTTGGCGGAGACGCATCCAAACTGGTGACGGCACTCATTGTGGGATTGAGGGAGGGAGTTCCCAAAGAGATAAAACAGGATTTCGCGGATACAGGAGTCATTCATGTGTTGGCTGTTTCCGGACTCCATGTTGGATATGTCCTAATAATTGTTACCTTTCTTGTTGGGTTAATAAAATTACCTTTTGAGTGGAAAAAAATTCTCGTTGTATTAATTCTCATATTTTATGCCGTTTTAACCGGGGGAAAACCAAGTGTTTGGCGCGCAACACTCATGGCATCTCTTTATGTGTTGGCGCCACTGGTAAACAGGGATGTCAATTTATGGAATATAATAGGTGTGTCCGCACTCGGTTTGCTTATCTATAAACCAGTTTACCTTTTCGATCTTGGTTTTCTTCTTTCTTTTACGGCGGTTATGTCTATTGTGTTTTTTATGGATCTAATTCAGAAAATAGTGCCTGAAAAATTCCAATTTAAAAATATATCTAATAAACCGGTTAAATATACATGGGGACTTTTTCTCGTCTCGCTGTCCGCCCAAATTGGAACACTACCCTTTATCATGTTCTATTTTGATCGTATTCCAGTCATTTCACTCATAGCTAATGTAATCATTGTTCCGTTGATTGCATTTATTGTTGGTTCCGGATTTGCTATCCTATTGCTTGGAAGTTGGATACCTTTTACTGGATGGATAATTGGCAATTTTGCCTGGGGATTATCAAATATTGTATTTTTTCTTACTCACACCTTTGCACAATTACCCATTTCATTTGTTGAAGTGTCTTCAATATCACTGTTGAATTTGATTCAGTACGTTCTTGTTGTTTCGACACTATTTTTATTTTGTCGAAAAATGACATGGAAAAAAGGTGTGCTCTCTTTATTATTGTTGATAAATAGTGTAATCTGGTCATTGACACTTGAAAAACGGGAAATAGATGTCATCTTTCTGGATGTAGGGCAGGGTGATGCCGCAATAGTAAGAATTCCGAATCAGACGAAAAATGATTTTGTTATCCTTATTGATGCGGGGATGAAAAATTTTAGAATAGACTATGGTGAAAAAGTAGTTGTTCCTGTACTCAAACATTTAGGTGTTGATGAAATTGACTTGATTGTTATGTCCCACCCGCATAGTGACCATATTGGCGGAATTTCTTCCGTTATTTCTCAATTTCCTGTAAAAGAGATCTGGGACTCCCATTCCGAATACAATTCAAAACTCGTTCAAAATTTGAAAGCAAAAATTGACGGAAATGAGATTCTCTATACCATAGTGGATGAAGGTGTAATCAGAAGTGAAGATAGCCACACACAGTTGATAGTCTTTCATCCTGACAGCATATTTTGCAGTGTGGAAAATAATGTGAACAATGAAAGTATAGTTTTCAAATTAAATTATGGTGATGCCTCAATTTTATTTTCAGGCGACCTTGAAGAAGAAGGAGACGAATATATCCTCCATTATAAAGATTTGCTGGAATCTGACATTCTAAAAGTTGGTCATCACGGTTCCATTACCAGTTCGACGCTACCGTTTCTCAATGCTGTTGATCCCCAAATTGCAGTTATTTCAGTTGGCGAAAGAAATAAATTCGGTCATCCATCGGGGATTGTTTTGGATCGATTGAATTCATTGGATATTGAAATCCATCGAACGGATATGGAAGGGGCAGTATGGTTCAAGTCCGATGGAAAGAATATCTGGAAATATGATTGGAGATGACTGGGGTTTTGAAACAATTTCGCTTCCCTCATTGTTTCACTCCTATCTTTCCATTTCTTCATTTCGCTCGAAACAATGCTTAATTATTAATCAGAGTAAATCTGCGTCCTAATTTCTAATTTCAAAAAAAAGTCGGGTCAAGTGTCTTACCATAGACATGGTTTACAGTTTTGGGAGTTAAAGAAGCCATGGAA
>CAYXUG010000083.1:0-5815 GCA_964468655.1 uncultured bacterium
GCGGTGTGTATCCCGCAAAATCAAAGTCGCCATATTGACATTCCTATTATTAATCCATTTCTCAAAGCGCTCAACATTTTTTGTCATCAAACCCCTGGAAGGTCATCCATTCATCATCAACAAATTTGGTTAAATAGTTCCGGATGGAATCCGGCAAAAGCACAAGACAGTTTTCTCCTTCATTTAATTTGGGTGCTGTTTGAAGCGCTGCCCAGACAGCCGAACCGGAGGAACCGCCAATGAGAAGTCCTTCTTCCTTTATGAGCCGTCGTGCCATTAAAAATGAATCTTTGTCATTCACTTTTACATATTCATCCACCAGATTGTTATCCAGTACATCAGGGAAAAAATCATATCCGATTCCTTCTACATGATAAGGAAAAACTTCATCACCGCCTCCTAAAATGGAGCCGTATGGATCCACACCAACAATACGAATACCCGGGATTTCTTCCTTAAGCCGTTTCGCAATTCCGGTGATGGTACCGCCAGTGCCAACCCCCATGATGATCATTTTTAAATCGGTACCGAATACATCCAGAATTTCCTGAGCCGTATTTTTGTAATGAGCATCGGGGTTATCCGGATTTGAATATTGATCCAAAATATGGGAATCGGGAATTTCTTCATTCAGTTTTTTTGCAACACTAATGTGGCTCTCGGGCGCATCCCATGGAGCTTCAGTGGGAGTTCGAACAATTTCAGCACCCAGCGCTTTTAGGACAACCTCCTTCTCTTTGCTCATCTTTTCCGGCATGGTAATAATCATTCTGTATCCTTTTACTGCCGCTGCCAGCGCCATGCCGATTCCCGTGTTGCCGGAGGTGGGTTCAATGAGCGTATCTCCCGGTTTAATCCTGCTGGCTTTTTCTGCCTCTTCAATCATTCTTAAAGCAATCCTGTCTTTTACCGATCCGCCGGGATTTAAAAATTCACATTTACCGTAAAGATTACACGAAAAGTCTGATCCTATTCGCTGAAACTTTATAACAGGAGTATTTCCCACTGTGCCGAGAATATCCGGCATCACTTTTTTATTCATATCTTCCATAATTCATATCTGTTTCGCATGTTTGTTTAATGTAAATTTAATTTACTGGATGTATAAGATTTCTATAATTTTATTACAACCCGCATCAAATTCAAGCGGAAATCTTAACACAGTCTGCGTTGTGAAAAAAGGTTTTGTTATGCCGATGAATTTAATAAAATATTGATATGCCACTCGTACCAAAAAATATAAAAGAACTTGCGCCCTACAAACCGGGCAAACCCATAGAAGAAGTCCAGCGTGAATTGGGATTAACCGATACAATCAAACTTGCTTCCAATGAAAATCCGCTGGGTCCTTCCCCAAAAGCAGTGGAAGCAATCAAGTCATCTTTTCACCGGCTGCACAGATATCCCGATGCCAGCGGATATGAAATGCGAACCAAACTGGCAAAAATGTTCAATGTGAAAATGGACAATGTTGTCCTTGGCGCCGGATCTGAAGGAATCATGGCAAACATTATGCGAACTTTTCTTCTTCCGGAAGATGAAATCATTACCGCTGCAAATTCATTTATCGGATTCACCGTCCTTGCCCGGGGTAGCGGAAAGCGGGTTCACTGGGTACCCATGAAAAATTACCGGTACGATCTGGAACGGATGGCCGATTACATCAATGAATATACCAAAATCATCTATCTCGCCAATCCCGATAATCCTATGGGAACCTACTGCACCGTGGAAGAATTTGACACTTTCATGGAAAAGGTGCCCAGCCGGGTACTCATCATTATGGATGAAGCATACTTTGAATTTGCCAATCATCTTGAGGATTACCCCGATTCTATGCACTATCGCTACGACAATGTTATTACACTGCGGACATTTTCCAAAGCATACGGACTTGCGGGCGTTCGGATGGGGTACGGGTTCGCCCATGACGAAATCATCACCAACATTATGAAAGTGAAAGCGCCCTTTGAACCATCGTTGGTTGCGTTAAGTGCCGGATTCGCAGCGCTGGATGATTCGGATCATTTGAATAAAACGGTTAAACTGGTAGAAGACGGTATGAAATATTTATCATCCAAATTTGACGAATTGGAAATTCACCACATTCCGTCAGCAGCCAATTTCATTACCACCGTATGGGAATCTCTTAAACAGGTAAAAAGTATCTGTACCGAATCATTAAAAAAGGGCGTTATTCTAAGACCGCTGAATTCTTTCGGCTGGAGTGACTGCATCCGGATTACGGTTGGATTGTCTGAAGAAAATGAAAAGTGTGTGGATGTGCTAAAATCAATTTTATCAAAAAATTTGTAAGTTGAGTGTAGATTTTCACCTGAAAAGGATTGATTTATGAATAAAGACCCGGTACCATTAAAAGGAATTCACCACATTGAAATGTGGGTAGGGAACGCCAAACAGGCGGCGTTTTATTACAGAAATGCTTTTGGATTCAGTCAGACCACCTACTCGGGATTGGAAACAGGCAACCGCGAATTTGCATCCTATGTACTTGAACAGGGTAAAATGAAGCTTGTCCTGTCAACGCCTATTAACAGTGCCAATGGAATGTCCTCACACATTGAACGACACGGTGACGGTGTAAGAGACATTGCATTTCATGTAGATAATGCTGACGATTGTTTTCACCACTGTATTTCACAACGGGCTGAACCGTTCATGGAACCGAAAGATTTTTCCGATGACAATGGGACTGTGCGAAAAGCATCCATCAAAGCATACGGCGATACCATTCATTCATTCATTTCAAATGACAGGTATAACGGTCCATTCCTTCCAACATACAGGGAAGAATCCATTTCTTCGGATTCTTCCGGCATCATGTTTTTCGATCATATTGTTGCCAATGTGGAGCTGGGTAAAATGGATGACTGGGTGAAATATTATGCTGATGTTCTCGGATTCACACAACTCCGTCATTTTTCTGATGAAGATATTTCTACGGAATACACTGCCCTCATGTCCAAAGTCATGCAGAACGGAAACGGCAGAATTAAATTCCCCATTAACGAACCGGCGGAAGGAAAACGAAAATCCCAGATAGAGGAATATCTGGAATTTTATGAAGGTCCTGGTGTTCAGCACATTGCCATGCTGACGGGAGATATCATTGAAACCATAACCAAACTCCGGGCAAACGGCATTGAATTTCTGGAAGTTCCCGACACCTACTACGATGTGCTGGCAGACAGGGTGGGATCCATTGATGAGAGTCTAGATATCATTCGTGATCTGAAAATTCTTGTTGACAGGGATGAAGAGGGATACCTTCTTCAGATATTTACAAAGCCCGTAGAAGACCGCCCCACTCTCTTTTTTGAAATCATCCAGCGGAAGGGAAGCCAGGGATTTGGACTGGGGAATTTCAAGGCGCTTTTTGAATCCATTGAACGGGAACAAGAGTTGAGAGGGAATTTATAAATCCCTCGAAATGAAATTTAAAAAGACAATAAAACTCTTCCTTTTGGACGGAGAACCAAACGGGCGAATAACCTGCGAACTTTCAAACTGGACTGGTAAGGCATATAAAATTCCGAGGATTAAAGTGAAAGACTGCACTGACAGATCTGACTTGAAAAATCCCGGAGTTTATCTCTTATTTGGTAAAAATGAAATAAACCAAGAAATTATTTATTTAGGAGAAGCTGAAACAATTCTAAAACGGCTGATTCAACATCTTACTCAAAAGGATTTTTGGAATGAAACAATTGTATTTATTAGTAAGGATGAAAATTTAAATAAAGCTCATATTAAATATTTAGAGAACCGGCTATTTGATATAGCAAAAACTGTCAAAAGGTATCAAATTGAAAATACCACTACGCCTACTCAATCTTCCATTGCTGAGTCTGATAGAGCTGAAATGGAGGAGTTTCTAGAAAACATTAAAATATTAACTAATACATTAGGACATAAGGTATTTGAAGAAAAAAGAGAATTCAAATCCGCCAAAAACCAAACCCTAGAAACATTTTGTATAAAAGCAGCTAGGGGTGCAGATGCTCAAGGAGAATCAACAACCGATGGGTTTGTAGTTCTTGAGGGTTCAATGATTGCTAAAACGACAGTTCCATCATTTACCGACAATTTCAAAAAACTAAGAGGTAACCTTCTTGAGACAGGAATATTAAAAAAAATCAACAATAATCTGGAATTTGTAGAAGACTATATTTTCTCAAGTCCTTCAACTGCTGCAGCTGTGGTAATGGGGCGTAATGCAAACGGTCTAACAGAATGGAAACTAAAAGATCGTACAACACTTAAGGAATTCGAAATTAAAAGAAAAAAGTAAGTTATTTAACTTAAGGTTATTTTGTATCTAACTATAAAATTAGGGAAATAAATGAAACTACTGACATACGCACTGAAAAATGAAACAAAACAAAAAGTCGGATTTGTCTCCGGTGAATGGATTGTGGATATTCATCTTGCAGGAGTATGGTTAATGGAACAGGGAAAAGAGAGCGACTCATACCTCAATATTCCTTCCTCCATGAAAGAGATACTCGCTGACTGGAAAACGAATCTGGATCAAATTAGGGAATTTGAACAAAAACTTTCATCAGAAGATTGTTCTGAAATTTCTGTAAATGGCACTGCTGTTGCAGTCCGGGAATCTGAAATCAGGTTTCTCCCTCCCGTTCCTGAACCGCCTACATTTAGGGATTTCTATGCCTTTGAGCAGCACGTAAAAGCTGCCCGCAAGAGCCGCGGACTGGATATGCACCCCACGTGGTACGAAATTCCCGTTTTCTACTTTTCCAATCCCTACTGCATGGTGGGACACAAAGAGGATGTGAAACTTCCTGCTGGGTCCGATGCACTGGACTTTGAACTGGAACTGGGAATAATCATCGCTAATGGCGGTTCTGATATTTCTTCAGAAAATGCGGAAAAATACATTGCCGGGTATACAATCATCAATGATTGGTCAGCGAGAGACCTGCAAAAGCAGGAAATGGTTCTGAATATGGGTCCTGTTAAGGGGAAGGATTTTGCCACAACCACAGGACCGTATCTGGTCACTCCTGATGAGTTAGCGGATAAATGGAACGATGGTAAGTTAGAAATTGAGATGAAAGCGTGGAAAAATGAAAAGCAGCTTTCCCACGGCAATACCGACGACCTCTACCACTCCTGGGGGAAAATTATTGAACGCGCCTCTAAAAACACCCGACTCATGCCGGGGGACCTCATCGGTTCCGGAACCGTTGGCACCGGATGCATCCTTGAATTGAAACCGGAAAATACCGATGGCTGGGTGCAAAACGGAGATACCATAAAGCTGGAAATTGAGCGGTTGGGAGTACTGGAAAATAAAATTGTTTAGTGTAAAATGAAAATTAACCTAATATTATCGTTATTAATTTATTTTTTATTTATCCCCGCCTGCCAACAAGACCCCGACTCACCCCCGGATGAACCTATCGAATGTCCTGCCGGACACCACATCTGTGGCTCGGACTCAACAGAATGCTGCCTTGATACCCCTGACGACCCAATTGAATGTCCTGATGGCTACCACATTTGTGGCTCGGATTCTACTGACTGCTGCCTCGATACTACAAGCCATAACTTTGTGTGGGAGTTGGATACGTTAGGTGGGTATAATAGTGTTTTACGTGATGTTGCGATAATTGACGAGAATAACGCCTGGGTGGTGGGAAATATTGAGACAGACAGTATGGAATATAATGCTGCTCACTGGAATGGATATGAATGGGAACTAAACGGAATTTATGTAGCCAGTCAGATGTTATGGGACAAAAAGGTCTAAAAAGCTAAGGGGGTATTT
>CAYXUG010000084.1:0-5556 GCA_964468655.1 uncultured bacterium
AAAGTTAACTTAAATTACCAATGTGTAAACCATGTCTATCCAAGTGTCAGTTTCAGGATTAAATTCTATTTTTTCAAAAATTAAACAGTTTTAATTTTGCTATTCTCAATAACGCAAAAAATAATCCCAAAATAACTAACATATGAATTTCAAAAGCTTCCATAATAATGAAGTGATAAATTCGGGTGATCTTTTTGGGAATAATTATTAATGAATAAAAATTATCAGACATATTTGAAAATTATTGGTGTGATTTTATCACTTTATCTTTTTCTTGTTGGCATAAATGGGCTGTCCACTGCAATTAAGCTTATGGGAGGTGATTTTGCTGAAAAGATGCTCACAACCACAAGTAATCCTTTTATAGCCTTGTTCATCGGAATTCTTTCTACAACTATATTCCAGAGTTCATCAACCACCACTTCTCTTATAGTAGGGATGGTTAGCGGTGGTGCTCTAAATTTAGCAGGTGCAATCCCTATGATTATGGGTGCAAATATTGGCACTACAGTTACCAACATAATAGTTTCCATAGGTCATATTAACAGGGGGAATGAATTTAAGCGCGCATTTGCTGCCGCAACAGTCCATGATTTTTTTAATGTACTTGCAGTAATTATATTATTTCCCATTGAAATTGCATTTGGATTATTGGAAAAAACAGCTACTGGATTTGGAAACTTACTTTTTGGTTCAGTTAGTGCAAATGAAGTGTTCAAAAGTCCCATTAAAACTGCCATAAAATGGGGAACCAAGCAGCTTGAAGCCATTAGTTTTGATAGTAATGTAATATTTATTATTATCAGCGTATTGCTGACATTTGCAATGCTGTATTCCATTGTAAAACTTCTGCGGAGCTTAGTATTGGATAATGTACAGAAATTTTTTGATCAGTTTATATTTAAGACTGCAATTCGTGGAATTATATTTGGTATGCTGTTAACGATTATGGTTCAGAGTTCCTCTATTACAACTTCCACAATCGTACCCCTGGCGGGAGCGGGAGTTCTTACACTCAGACAGGTATATCCATTTACCCTGGGTGCAAATATTGGCACAACCGTCACCGCTTTATTGGCGGCGCTGACACTAAATGTAACTGCCCTGGTAGCCGCTTTTGCCCATTTATTTTTTAATCTATATGGAATTTTAATTATTTATGTAAATCCATTATTCAGGGAAATTCCTTTAAAAATGGCAAATTGGATTTCTGAAGTAGCTATCAAGAATAAATTCATACCATTGATTTATTTAGTGTGTTTTTTCTTTCTATTACCATTTATCATAATAATCTTAGGGAGGTAGCAAATATGTTTAAACAAATATTTGAAATATTTAAATCGGACAGTTTATATAAACAGGCACTTGGTGAATGTCATGAAATGCTGGATATTGATTTGGCAATGTTCAAAGCATCTATTGAATCACTGAGGAAATCAGATTCTGTGGATATTGATATCGATATTTATGGAATGGATAAAAAAATCAACGAGTTCGAACGGGATGTCCGCAGAAAAATTATGACACACCTGGCAATTGGCGGAAAGGAAGATATCGGCTCCGGTCTTGTTCTTGTGAGTGTTGTAATTGATATTGAAAGAATTGGTGATTATACTAAGAATATTTATGATCTTGCAGTGAATCACCCTAAAAAACTTAATGGAGGAGGTGTTGAAGACCGATTGGTTAAGGTTGAAAATATTTCCCTCAGTTTATTTGAAGATTCAATTGAGGCGTTCAAGAATCAGGATATCCAAAAAGCCAGGGGGTTGATGGGTTCTTACAAGGAAAATATTTCATCCCAAAGTGATTCCATTACCAATGATATTATTACAGGAAAAATTGGTGATCTTGATGTAGGAAGTGCTTCCGCAGTAGGATTATATGCCCGCTATTTAAAACGAATAGCCGCCCATTCAAGAAACCTGATTTCAAGTATTGTCAATCCCTTTGAACGGATTGGGTATCCTGAAATAAATGAATAAATTTATCTTGCTTTACCTCTCTACTTTAGGGATCATGTTTCCTACCCTTTCCTAACTTCAGGAGTCAAACATCCTTTCCAATGATCTCGGATCCGGCAAGGGATTTTTGGTGTAAGTTCAATTGGGTTAATCCTAATTCAAAATCCCTTTATAGGTAAGCCATGCAACGACATAGGTTTACTTCAATCAATAAATATGGGTAAATTCGAGTTGTGATATTTACTCCGACACCACAGCAGAAAGAAGCCATAGAACACCCGCCTGCACCACTTATGATAATTGCAGGAGCCGGCACGGGAAAAACGGCAACACTTATTTACCGAATCAAATACCTTATTGATACAAATCATGCTCACCCTAATGAGATCGTCGTTCTCACATTCACAGAAAAAGCAACCGGTGAGCTCCGCCAACGGATAAGAGATACCGTCGGAAAGACCGGAGAAGCTATTACAATTTCCACTTTCCACAGTTTTTGTAATAAGTTGGTACGGGAATTCAGTGATTCTGAAGATGCGGATAAATTGCTGTGGAAGGAGCCGGATATTACCAATCTATTTGTAAAAAGATTTGACGATCTCCATTTCCTGACTTCCCGCTCTTTTCGAGCCGATCCAATCCAGTCAATACGTGAGGGATTCCTCCCTTTTTTCAACCGCATTCAGGATGAATTACTTTCCACCGATGTTATTGCAAATCTGTTTTCATTTTTCAATTTGGAGGAAAATTTAATCCTCGATCTTTTTCCTTCCATCAGTGACAAAATCGAACCTGATGAAGTAATCTGCCAGTTTACTGATCTTGTGAAAGTCTATGAATGGTATCAGGATGAAAAGAAGAAATTAGGCGTTGTGGATTACGGTGATATGATTCTTGACTGTTGGGAAATGCTGAATAATAAAGAGAACATTCTGCAAAAGGTTCGGAATTGCTGCAGGCATATTATCATTGATGAATATCAGGATAACAATTATGCTCTGAACAAAGTGGTGAACCTCATTGCTGCTGAAAATCCAAGCATAACAGTTGTTGGAGATGAAGATCAGTGCATTTACAGTTTTCGGGGAGCCAATTATTACAACATTAGCGATTTCAGGAAGAGATATAAAAATACGCCCAACTACTCCGAAATTCAATTGACGGAAAACCACCGCTCCACACAGGAAATTCTGGATATAGCCAACTCATCAATTGACCTCAATCCGGTTAGGACAAAAAAGGTATTGGTGTCCCATGAAAATCGCCGAGGACCGAAACCTGTTTGGCATGTCAGTGAAAGGTTGCAAACGCTCTCCAAAATTCCTGAAATTGTTAAAGAACTGGTTGAGAGCTATAGTGTGCAATTCGGGGATATTGCTGTCATTTGTCGTGGTTGGGGACATGTTATCTCCGTGGCTGATGCTCTTAAACAAAATTCCATTCCAGTGGATGTTCACGTGGAAAGATTTTTCAATGTACCTATGGTGAAAGATGTGCTTGCCTGGAGTCATTTGATTTTAAACAACAATCGAACTGAAACTTCTTTGTACCGTATTCTGCAATCTCATGTGGGAGAATCATTCACCCGGGAATTCTATCAAGCCAACAAAAATGCTGATGTAAAAGAAAGATTCGGCGCTTTATCCGCACTGAGTGAAAATGATTTAACCGGTGACCAATTTCAGCAGGTTCAGTGGATTCTTGAAACAAGAAAAAAGTTGATGCATGAACTTAAAAAACACAAAAAAGCTGATGAAATGTTCTGGACTATTTTGGAGTTGCTTAAACAGACAAAAGCATTGAAAACCATACGCCATAATTACCGGTACAAAGACCGCCTAAATCTCGCAAATCTGGGAGAATTGATGAGTATCGCCGAATCATTCTCTACCCGGGAAAAATGTCCATCCTTAGAGGCGTGGCTTGCCTACATGGATATCCTCCAACTGAATCTGAAGATGGAAGCCGTCCAGCCCGCAACATACGATAAAAATATCGCTGTGCAGGTCATGACCATTCACGCAAGCAAAGGACTGCAATTCCCCGTTGTGTTGGTTCCATTTCTTCGGGCAGGCAGTTTCCCGGGAAGAAGACAGAGAGCGCCGGTGGTGAATCAACTACCCGATGCCTGGAAGAAATGGCCCCGCCCGGAAAATACAACCACTGATGATGAACACATCTATGAGGAACGCCGGATATTCTATGTCGCCTGCACAAGGGCAATGAATGAACTGTATCTGTTCGGGCCTGAAAAAGCACAATCCCTTTTTACAAAAGAATTAGAATCTGAAAATGTAATGGAGGTTATTCCCATGACTAAAATCACCGAATCGTCCAACGAAATTAATATATCCGAAGCAAAGCAAAAACTGCTGGTGGAATTGAGCAGAGAAATTGCAGCACACCAGTACGAGAATGTATCATCCATCGTGGAGGGACTCAAACAACTGGATGAAACAGGCAACCTTGCACAAAATCATCCGTACAGTTTTGTTACAGGACCTAATAATGAAGAAAGAGAAAAATCACCGGAACGGATGCTCAATCTGTCTGCCAGCGCTATTGAGGAATATGATAAATGTCCACTCAAATACCGCCTTGACAAGGAAGACAAAGTCCCGGAACGAAAAAGCAAGGTTACACTTGAATTTGGAAGTATCATTCACAATACGTTGGATGAGCTCCACCGAGCAGAGAATCAGAGTCTTGATAATTTACTGAAATTACTGGATAAACACTGGCGGAGCGAAGCATTTGAGTATCTCCTTCGAGAACAGGAATTCAAGAAACAGGGACAGGAAATTCTCATCGCTTACCACAATTGGATTCAGGATAATCCGCCAACTGTTGTGGCAACCGAACGGTGGTTCGAATTTGTGGTGGAAGAAATAAACGTCCGGATTACGGGTAAAATTGACAGAATTGATGAAGAAGACGGTCCGCTTGCAGTTGTGGATTACAAGACCAGTAAAAATAAATCTTCCGCAAAGGGCAGCCTCCAACTCGCCCTTTACACCGAAGCCATCAAGCGGGATGCAGTGGAAGGCATCTCAGGGAGCCCCGGGACTGCTTCTCTTCATTTTCTCAGGCATGCTGACGATCCATTAAGCAGTCACCGATTTACTGAAGCGGATCTAATGAAACAGATGAAAAAAGTGGGAAAGGTCTCTGAAGGTATTCGAAAAGGAGAATTTGAACCTAAACCAAGTGACTTTCACTGCACCCATTGTGATTATAGAGAATTCCTCTGCCCTGCGTGGGAAGAGTGATTATTTATGTTTGATGTTTCCACAGGATCCTTCGAAGGATTTTGGATGTTGGATATTTTTAATCTACAAGTGGAATCAATACATCATATAAAATAGATACCGGATGATTTCTAAGATTTGATAAAGTGTAAAACAATCATCTTGATTGTTTATTTCAATCAGGATGATTGAAATACTTACTATCCGAATTATTGCTAAAGCTGAAAATGATTTCGTCCCTCATCATTTTACTCCTTTTTCTTATTCTTTTTATTTTTTTGAAATATTTCTAGGTGATTAGTCATTTTTCGGACCAAGTGTTAAATTCACTTGGTTATGCTGGA
>CAYXUG010000085.1:0-5294 GCA_964468655.1 uncultured bacterium
TTGAAAAAGGTGAATTGGAAGAGGGAGAACAAACATACTCAAAGGAGGTAAGCACACTTGTTGAAAATTTATCTAATGAACAGTATCTTGTCTTAAAATGTATATCAGATGTTGATTCTGAATTTGGATTAAGTCGTGTAACTCTTACAATTTATGGCGGGTATTTCGACGAAGGATTCTAGGGAATTAATGTATATTGTTTAAAATAAAAACTAAAGTTTAATTATATTTTTCCGGCCGGTAGTAGTGCTGCTTTCCCAGTTTCCCCGGTTCACCCACCATTTGCAGATATTCAACCGGTTCCACATCCTTCATGTCAATCCCCAGAAAAAAGGGATGATTATGGAGTTTCCCTACATTGCCTGATTCCTGATGCTCATGGAGAGATGCCTTAATGGTGCAGTTAGCGATGGTGAGATCATCACCGTCTGAAGTGAATACCTGAAAATACCTGTCCTCGCTGTCAAAATGCATATTGTTTCCGCAATTTTGCATGGTGAGAATCTTTCCCGACTCATCACCGTAATCGAGGGCAATTTTGTTTTTATCCACATTTGCTTTGGTCATTTTTTCAAATACAGGAAGCTTATAATAATCAGCGCTGTGGTCGAGATGTTCCTGGCATGTGCTGGTGAGATTGAGGACGTATATGGCAAATTTGGGAACACCCCGGGATAAATCCGGCGGTACGATGGCGCTCAAGATGAGTTCCTGAAATTCCGGAAGTTCGCCCAATGCACCTCCCGGAAAATTGAATGCTGTTACGTTTATGAGGCCGATACCGGGAGAAACTTCCATGAGGGAAAGCTGCGAGGGAAGCAGCGGTTCAATAAGCTTGGATTCGATTTCAAAAAAAGTGGTGAGAGCGAAATCGAATGTCCAGATAACCAGATCGCTGTTGCTTGATTCGGGTTGTGTCATTTGTTTTGTGTTATTGGGGGAAATTAAATTTTTCAGCAGCTTTTATCAGGACTTCAGCCGCATGGTCAAGATGTTCTCTTTTGTGTTCTGATGTAACGAATGCCCGAATTCTTGATTTATTTTTAGGGACTGCGGGAAACATCATCAGTGAAATATCCAGTCCGTGCTTCTGTAAATAATCACTGACAGGCAGGGTAAGTCTTTCATCACCGTAAATTACGGGAACTATCCAGCTTTTTGATGTACCGATATTTACTTTATCCCCGAGTTTGGAACGGAGGTAATTGGAATTTTCACTGATTCGGCTGCGTTTTGTACTACCATCATTACCCATGGCAAGTTCAAGGGCTTTTATAAGTCCACCTGTGACTGCCGGATCAAGAGCGCAAGAGAACATACGCGCTCGAGCATAGTAATTGATATAATTTGTCATTTTTTCATCAGCGTAAAGAAATCCGCCCACACCGCCAAAAGATTTGCTGAAGGTGCCTATAATCATATCCACATCTTCCAGCACATTTTGTTCTTCGCATACGCCTCTTCCTGTTTTACCTGCCACCAGAAGCGAATGTGCCTCATCCACTAGAACAGTTGCACCGTATTTTTTGGATACTTCAACAATGTCTTTTAATGTTCCGTAGTCACCATCGGTACTGTAAACGCCTTCACAGCACACCAAAATCCGTGAATTTTTATTATCAATCCTTTTCAGTACTTTTTCAAGGAATTCAGCATTATTATGACGAAACAGGGAAATATTCCCCTGTGACAGAATAGCGCCATCAATGAGGGATGCGTGGGAAGACCTGTCGAGGACCACATGATCTCCTTTGTGGATGTAAGCCGAGATGACACCAACATTTGTACCATATCCGGATGAAAAAAGTGAAACACCGTGATCTTTAAGACCAAAAAATTCAACCAGTTTTTCTTCCAATTTTTTATGGATATCGAAAGTACCGTTTAAACAGGGCGATCCTGTAGCACCCAGGCCGAAAGTGTCTAAAGCTTCTTTGGCAGCTTGTATCACTTCGGGGTGATAGGAATAACCTAAATAATTGTAACTGGCAAAGCTGAATAAATCATGTGTTGAACCTGACACCCGTTGAATTTTGACTTCAGGCCGTTGGGCATTCAAATGGGGAACTTCGAAGGTATACTTATCAGCTTCAATAACCATCTCGCGCCAGCGGTTAAACTGCTTAATTTCTGAATGGTCAGGTCCCATACTTCGGGAAAACATATCCAAAGTGAATTCGGTATATGGTTCCCACTTATGTGATTTTTGTTGTTCACTCATTGGTCTATTAATCTTTCAATTGATTCACGAAATATTCAAAAGTTAATTGCATAATTAAAAGATCAATTTATGGATATTGCCAGCATAATCAAATGGAATTTCACCCTATTATTCTTTAAAATGAAAACATACATTTATACTATCTTTATTCATTAAAAAGGAGTTTATATGAAAGAATTAAAAGGTAAAGTTGCATTAATCACAGGGAATTCCAGGGGGCTTGGCCCCTGTATTTCCCTCGCGCTTGCAAAAGAAGGTGTAACCATTGTTGGTGTCGCAAGATCAGAGGAAGGATTAAAAAAGACACAACAAATAATTGAGGATAATAACGGTTCATGTTATTCAATACCCGCAGATTTAAAAGCGGTGGATCAGATAGAAAATCTGCTAGCAAGGGTCAGGGAAACAGCAGGTGAGGTGGACATTCTAATCAACAATGCGGGTATTGAGACCTATAATTATTTTCAGAACAACTCGAAAGAGGATATTCATTCTGTATTAACTGTCAATCTTCACGCACCTATGGAATTGGTTCGGCTGCTCTTGCCTTCCATGATGGAAAGAGGCGGACATATAGTCAACATCGCCTCGCTTGCAGGGAAAAAAGGTGTGGCATACAATTCCATGTATTCAGCAAGCAAAGCAGGAATGATCATGTGGACGGATGGCTTGAGACAGGAGTTGAAAGATACAGCAGTTGATATATCGGTGATCTGTCCCGGATTTATTCAGGACTCAGGGATGTTCCACGACAGTGGTTTTTCTGCACCCTCAATGCTGGGAACGTTACCTCCTCAAGATGTGGCAGATGCGGTGGTGAAAGCATTAAAGGAAAACAAATCAGAAGTTATCGTCAATAAAGGTCCCATGAAACCGCTTTTGGCACTGGCGCAGATTGCGCCGGAATTAGGGGATAAGATTGTCAACTGGTTTGGTGTCCCCAAGTTGAGTAAAATGAGAGCCGAAAGAAATATAAAAGGGTAACCCGTTGAAATACAAGATGAGCAGATTTATGGCTTTACATACCGATAATTGGGAAGATGCCGTTAAATTTTATTCTGATGTTATGGGATTCACTATCAAAGCAAAAGAAGGCGATAGTGTTGAAATGGAGTCCGAAGAGAGGACAATTTATATTGACGATACGAAAGATTGCAAAGGACTGGTTCTGGGATTTAATGTTGAAAATTTGGAAGCAGCGAAAAAAGAATTACTGGATAATGGGTGTGAAATCATCAAATGGGAAGGGAAAGGTGGCTGTTGTTATGTAAAAGACCCTTTCGGACTTACATTTAACGTCTGGCAGGATTAAGACCTTTGCCCATATTATGATTTGTTGGTAGATTTCCAAAAGTCAATCGAGAGATTTTAAAAACAATTTTGGAGAAAATAATGAAAAAAATCTGGGTAGGATTTGCACTTTTAATTTCAATATTGTTCAACGCTTGCTCATCAATCCCGTTTATTCCCACAGAAGGCAGCGCTGCAAAATTTAATCTTGCAACGGTGGAATATGTGGATGCTGCAAGAAATAATCAAAAAGATGAAGTGATAAAACAGGTAATAGCAATGCTGCCTTCCATTATTGATTCTCTCCTTGCGGATGAAAGAAATAAAATTAATCTGATGAATGCGCTTTTAAATGAACATCAGGAAAAACTTACGGAAATGTCCACAGAACTTGATGCTACCAATGCGGATGTACTCAGGGTATCCAGCAAAGTGCTCAGGGATATTTCTGAAGTCAAATCTTCCGTGAGGGATTTTCAGATGTATACAAGCAATATGAAATCGGAATTAGAGACATTGCCTTTAGAGGTTATTCAGGAAATGCAGACTGCATTTAAAGTTTATCTTGATCAAAAACCCAAAACTGAAAAACCTTCTTCCTCTCCAAGCAAATCTCCCCAATCACCCCAAGAAGAACCGCCCAAAACAGAATCTTCTAAACCGGATACATCTTCTACAGAAGCCACTCCTGAATAAATCAGTTTTTCACTCTTTAATTCTAAAATTAGTGTAATTCTTGGTTAGATTCTATTTATTTTATAAATCTTAACAATCTGTGTTAATCCGTGGCTATAGTTATTAACGAATACCAAAAAAGTGAATCTCCGGAAATTGCCATCATAGGTCTTCACGGCTGGACCGGTGATGAACATTCATTCATGCCGATGGCAAAATCGGTTGGGATTGAAAATGCAAAATGGTTCATGCCGAGAGCGCCGTACAAAACCGGTGAGGGAAGAGGATTCAGCTGGTTCAGCGGTTCTGACGGTTTGGGGTGGAAATATGAGAAAACAATTAAATTAATGGATGAGCTGACAGAAAAAGTTTTTAACGATGGATTCCCACCTGAAAAATTATATGTGATCGGATTTTCCATGGGTGCCGGTTTGGCAATTGAGGTTGGAATACGAATGTCCATCCCCATTGGCGGTATCATTCCTATAGCGGGAATGGTGAAATTCCCTGATGAAATTAGAAAAGAGGCAACAACCGAAAGCAGGGGAACACCCATTCTCATTCTTCATGGCAAGCGGGACAAAATTGTTCCCCTCAAATCAAGCATTGATATGGTTGATTTATTGAAAGAACTGAATTACTGTGTAGGTATGGAGGTTTATGACGCCGAGCATCAGATACCCATGGAGGCGGTGGAGTTGATACGAAGTTTCATTAAAAAACATGCAAATCTGCAAGTTTAGAATTCTTGACAATCCTTTCATTGAGAGATAACTTTGCCCGCTTATTCGGGGTGTAGTGTCCGCCGGCTGGCGGATTAGCGTACCTGAAAAAACTATCGGGGTGTAGCGCAGCCTGGTTTAGCGCACCTGCTTTGGGAGCAGGGGGTCGCGAGTTCAAATCTCGCCACCCCGACACCATTTTCCTCTGACGGAAAGCCCTGTTTTATAACGGGGCTTTTCTATTTTAGGGAAGTCGAATGAAACATGAGCAATATGGTCAAATGTGGTCAGATGTATTCAAATATACCCAGAAAGTGGACACACTTTTGGTGGACACACTTTAGATTGCCTTTTTTTCGTTTGAGAGGTAGATTCGGGGGATGAAG
>CAYXUG010000086.1:0-5040 GCA_964468655.1 uncultured bacterium
AAAAAAGTTAACTTAAATTACCAATGTGTAAACCATGTCTATCCAAGTGTCAAATGAAGGTCATTTGACTCTTGACAATTTATCCTGCAAATAGTATGTTAACAGTATAGAAGACACATTTTAAACACTAATAATGTGAAAGTGATGATAAGCAGTAAAATAAAACAAGCAGCACTTTTATTCGTGGCTGGCGCCTTGATAGGTCAAACCGATAATACACCTGACTTTCCCGGTTTAGGTGATCATAACCCTGCCAGCCATCAATCCGATGTTTCAATTTTGAGTCCTGACCGCTTGGACATGAACCACAGTTTTTCATACAGCATGGCTTCTATGGGCGGGAAATCTTTCAGCTATGGTATTTATACAAATTCCCTGAATTATCAAATTTCTGATAACGTAACATTCCGCTCACAGTTGAATTTTGTTCAGCCGACATTTTCACAGTTTTCAGATCAGATGAACGGGTTGAATGGGGAGCTGTTTTATACTGCTCACTTAAATTACAGACCACTGCCAAACCTGTCACTCAGTTTTGCAATATCCAATTTCCCCTATTATTCTCTTCGTAGGGGTTATACCGGATTTTCTCCTTCCTTATTTTCGCCTGAATAGCCGCCTGGATGGCTGTCAAAAAACGGAAACGTCCCAAAAATAAAAAAACACTATTTAAAAGATTCAGCTTTTCGGATTTTGGACTGAATACCCTTATTTTTTTATTGTGTGTTGGCTGTCTCGCATTTGTTGTGTCAGCCACTCACCGGGTTTTAAAAAACAATAAAGATTTTACATTGAGTTTCCCTGATAAAACATTGTCATTAAGTACTGAATCTACCTCACCTGCGAATATTGGTATTATTGAAGTGGATGTGTTGAACGGGTGCGGAGAAAAGGGGGTTGCCCGTCAGTTTACCGACTTCCTCCGCCTTCACCATGTAGATGTTATCAACACAGAAAATGCATCCTCATTTGATTATCTTAGAACGCATATCATTCAGCGGAACCAGTATCTTGAAAGTGCTTACAGAATTGCCGAGCTGTTTGCCTTTGATAAAACAGATACCACAAGAATAGTAATTGACCCCGATTTTTCCCATGCCAGCGATGTGACTATTATCATAGGTCAAGATTACAAACAAATTAAATCGTTTCAGGAATTTCAATCATATCTTCCCTGAGATTTGAGTAAAACAACATTTCCTGATTTGTCAAATCCCCAAAATTTAGCACAAAAAGTGGCAGAGCTTGCCGATGCCAAAAAAAGTGAAGATATCTACATTCTTAATGTAAAGGGCTTGACGGTTATTACTGATTATTTTGTAATCTGTTCTGTTGAGTCGACAGTTCAGGCAAAGGCGGTTTATGATTCCATTTCAGATGAATTAAAACCGCTCATAAAACCGTGGCATGCTGAAGGTATTGAGAATCAGCAGTGGATTTTGATTGATCTTTTTGATGTGATTGTCCATATATTTATAAAAGAGATGAGGGAATATTACCAGATCGAACGCCTGTGGAGCGATGCGCCAATGGAAGTATTTGACTCCGCTGAATCTGAATAAAATTACCAAAATATCATTTAATATTTTGTCCCATTCCATAGATTTATAATCTAAACTTCCCATATGTCCATTGTTGAGTTTAAAAAGGTTTTAACTGCTCAGTTGAAGGAGGCACTGGCATCTTTGGGGATTCAGGAGGAAAATTTTCAAATCACCGCTGGCAAGTCTCCTGAACATGGTGATTATTCCACAAATATTGCTCTCGTTTTATCAAAGAAATTAAAGCAGTCTCCTGTTGACTTGGCAAATTTGATAAAAGGGAAACTACCCTCTTCATCTGAATTTTATAAAGAGGTAACAGTCACAAACCCCGGATTCATCAATTTTACTTTAAGTGAAAAGTTTCTTAGACAGTCAGTAAAAATAATTACTGAAAAGGGTGAAGAATACGGGAAAGAAACCCGGGATGAAAAACAGACAGCCATGATAGAATTTGTCAGCGCGAATCCAACCGGTCCACTAACTGTCGGGCACGGAAGGCAGGCAGTCCTTGGTGACATCATTGCTAATATATTAAGCTGTTACGGATTTGATGTAACGCGGGAATATTATTTCAACGATGCCGGAAGACAGATGCGCCTTTTGGGGGAATCGGTTTATTACAGATATTTGGAAATCCTGGGAGAAAAAGCGGAATTCCCTGAAGGTGGTTATGAAGGAGAATACATCAAAGATATTGCACAGCAGATTAATGACAGTCACGGTGATTCGCTGAAGGATAAACCAACCGATCCCATTTTCAGATCCAGCGCAGAAGAATCCATTTTTCAGAATATAAAGAATACACTGGAACAGATTGGAATCAGGTTTGATAATTTTGTGAATGAACAGATTTTTTACGATAACGGCGCCATTGAAAATGTGCTGAAAGTCTTGCGCAAAAAGGATATGCTGTATGAAAGCGAAGGCGCCACTTGGCTCAAAACCACAGAGTCCGGAAAAGAACAGGATACGGTTTTGGTGAAGAGTTCAGGGGAGCCCACATACCGTCTCCCTGACATTGCCTATCACGAAGATAAAATAAACCGGGATATTGATCTGATTGTTGACTTGTTAGGCGCTGACCACAAAGACGCAACGCCGGATGTACTGTTTGCGCTGGGGCTGTTGGGGTATTCCACCGAAAATATTAAAGTGCTCTTTCACCAGTTTGTTACATTGAAGCAGAAAGGAGAAGTGGTAAAAATGTCCACGCGAAAAGCCACCTATGTAACGCTGGATGATTTGATTGAACAAGTTGGCGCTGATGTGGTTCGATACTTTTTCATTATGCGGAACATGCAAAGCCATCTCAATTTTGATCTTGACCTCGCCACAAAAGAATCAGATGAAAATCCTGTTTACTACCTCCAGTATGCCCATGCGAGGATTGCCAACATCATTAAATATGGCAAGGAATCGGGATTGGAATTTGAGAACGAAGCTGATCTTGGTTTGATTAAAGAACCGGCTGAAATTGCCCTTATGAAGGCGCTTATCCAACTTCCTGAAGTCATGCAGTCCGCGGTGATTACAATGGAACCTCAGCAAATTGCAAATTACCTGCAGGAGGTTGCCAACCGGTTTCACAAATTCTATTCCGAGTGCAGAGTAGTCACGGAGGATACTGCATTGTCTTCAGCAAGATTACTTCTTATTTCTGCTACAAAAAATATTCTGGCAAACGGATTGAAAATCCTCGGTATAAATGCACCGGAAAGAATGTAATGTCACTTTTTCAGACTCAATTAGAATTTAGTATTTTTTGTGTTTCAACACTCCTCACACTGGTCAATCCCATTGGCATATCAACTGTTTTTCTTGCACTAACGGAGAGGTTTGATCCTGAGAAAATCCATTGCATCAAAAGGGTGCGTTGCTGCCTGCGTTGCACTGATTATATGTGCTCTCATCGGGTCGTACATTTTCAAGTTTTTCGCCATTACTCTGGATGCTTTCAGGATCATGGGCGGTATTCTGTTTTTCAGAAGCGGACTGAAAATGATTGAAGCCAATGTTTCCCGAACACGGTCCACGCCCAAAGAACAGGAGGAAGGACTGCTCCATGATGACATTGCGGTAAGTCCCATTGGGATTCCACTGATCGCAGGACCGGGAGCTATTACTGCATCCATGGTTCTTTCCGGGCAGTCGCATGGGGTTGTTGATTACGGAATTTTGGTGGTGGCCATCGTAGTGGTGATGATTTTGACTTACTTTATTTTAAGTGGCGCTAATTCACTTGCAAAACGGTTGGGCGCAACAGGAACGCGAATCATCCAGCGCATAATGGGGTTGATTCTCCTTGTAATTGCGACTCAGTTTGTGATTAACGGTGTAACACCCGTTTTGGAGGGGATTTTGATACGTGTTGAGCATTAGTCATTAGCTTACCCGGTGTAGTGTAAATGTAAACTGGTCATTGAATTTTTCAAATTATGTTTTTTTATTTTGACTTCTACCTAGTAACTCAATATTCGTAATTAAATTTTACTCCCCCTCTTTTCCGCAGGATCCTGCGGATTTTCTCCCCCATCAAGGGGGAGAAGTTTCTGTGTTTAAATTGTTTTCTAAGTATCTTACTGTTTTCGTAGTAATATTTAAATTCATACCTAGATCGAATAGCTCCACAATTCGATATTGGATGTTTCCGAAGGATCCTTTTGACGATATTCGTTATTCGAAATTTATAAGATTAATAACACCCTCAGTTCCTCGATTTGTGGGACAACCTTTTTAAAATAGGGGATCATTTTTTTACTCCGGGTCATGGTGCCTTGATGATTTAATTCCAGATTCCTAATTGAACATTGAAGATTAAAAAAGTGGAGGCGGGCGGAATTGAACCGCCGTCCGAAATGGTAAACCAGCCCGTATCTACATGTTTAGTCTGTTGGTTGATTCTCGCCGATTTTCCCCCATCAGACAAAGGTAGTGCCGGCTATCCTGTGTTCCTCTAAAAGAGAAAAATCTCATTCCTGCTTCACAGGCAGCAGCAGAAACCAGCCTGTCTTAGCGACGCTCTATCCGACAGCCACAGGCAGGCAGCCGGGAGAACGGCTTACGTCAATTAAGCGTAAGCGTATTGTGCGTTATTGGCACTTGTTTTAAGTTCCGGGAGTGTTATAGAGGTTGCCCGGAATCCTCTACATGCAACTGATTGATTCGACCATCCCGTCGAATCCAATCGCCCCCATGTCAAAGAGCATTTGACACAATTTACACAACAAAAAAGGTCAAATCAAAATGGTCTGAAAAAATTTTGCCCCGATTGAATCGGGGCATACTTGCTAACCACTCCTTAAATTGTAACCTGTCATCCATGACTAAAATTACCTTCCAAAGAGCATTAGATAATGTATGAGTCAATACAATTTAAGTCAAGGTGTAATCTCCCGATTTTTCAACTTTTTCCACTTTTTATCAATTCATGTTGATTTGGAGTTTAGTGTCTTACCATAGACATGGTTTACAGTTTTGGGAGTTAAAGAAGCCATGG
>CAYXUG010000087.1:0-4588 GCA_964468655.1 uncultured bacterium
TTTATCATATGTGTAATTTATTAACATTGGTGGCTAAATTGCGACTTTACCCAAAATAATATATAAAAAAGGGCTGGTTTACCAGCCCTTTTTTAGTTTAAAATAAGTTACAGATTTAGATTTTCAATTATTCAATTTTTTCATACCCAAAGATTTCTTCAAGAGAAAGTTCTAAAATCTTTCCATATTTTGAAAGACTGTCAAAGTCAATTTTATCTCTGTTACCAATTAAAACCGTTACCGAATTCCTGTCTTTGACTTTTAAGTCAAAAAATGCATCCAAGTCATCAATAGTTAAATCAGGGATTTCTGAATAAATATTTTTCCGAATGTCATAATCAAGTCCGAGATTTTTTGCTCTTTCATAGTTCCACAGAATGGAGGACTTGGTAATCCGCTCACTTTCAAGTTTACTTAATATTGATTCTTTTGCGATATTGAAGGATGGTTCAGAAAGCGGCATATCATCCATTAACGCCATCATTGCATTCATGGCTTCGGGCTGTTTATCTGCCTGCGTTCCCAAATAGTAAATCAGGTAGGAGGGATCCGCCATCTTTCTTGGTAGTGAATAACTGGCGTAAACAGCATAAGCAAGCCCCCGCGATTCCCGGATCTCCTGAAAAATGACAGAATTCATTCCGCCGCCGTAATATTCGTTAAACAGTCGGACTTCCGGTACAATGGATGGGTTGTATTCATCACCCTTTGACAGCATGATAATTTCTGTCTGCATCATATCGTAATCCGACCAGAGTACTTCCGGTGTTTCCGTAGATTCAAATTCAAACTTTACCAATTCAGGAGTTGGAATTAATTGATCAGGAAGAAGATGGTGTTTGTTCATTGATTTAATAATTTCTCTTTTTTTTCTTGGACCGTAGTAAAGAATCCGATGCTCATATGAAGTAAAATCACGAATGATATTAGTTAGTTGTTCTGCTTTTAAATCCTGCAATTCTTGGTTCGACAGCACATTGGTATGGGGGGAATCCTCACCGTACTTGGCGTAATTGTACAGCCCGCTCCAAAGGATTGATCCCTTATCTTTCATGGTGTCGCTTCTTCCTTTTAGTGTTCTGCCTACGAGTTTGTTAAGTGCTTCCTGATCCGGCTTTGGGTTGTTCAAAAGACTTTCAAATATGGCCATGGATGCTTCCATATTTTCATCTAGCCCGGATAGTACCATGTAAGTCTTATCATCAGACGAATTAACGGAAAACGAACACCCCAGTTTGTACATCTCTTTTTTGAATTCCTTTGCTGACATTTCTTCGGTACCAATAAATTCCAGATAGTTTACAGCAATTTTTATCATGGGATTGTTATTTGATCCAAAATCCTGAAGGTAGATTAAACTAAACAGTTTATTTTCTTTGTTTTCTTTCATCAATAGTTCGATGCCACCTTTTAATTTTCCTTTGGTGATATCTTTATCGTAATCGAGAAAAACGGGTCTCAATCTTGGTGGCTGCTGTTCCGCCACGTGATTGTGAAACTCTGATTTTGAGTCCCTGTTTAAACTAACCTTGGAGATCTCGGGTTTTTCCACCTGTTGTTTGTTTGGGTTTTCACCACTGCGTTTATACAAGATTATATAGTTATCCCCGTAATTTGCATTTGCGAAATCAACAAGCTCCTGCTTGGTGATTTTTTCCAGTTCATCCAATTCAGAGACAAGATCATTCCATGAAATACCGTTGGTGAAAGCTGTAACCATATTATTTGCTCTGGCATAATTGCTTTCAAGATTTTTCATAGCGGATTTTTTGAAATCAGTAATTACTGCCTCTAAAAGCCAGCCATCAAATTCACCCTTTTTTAGTTTCTCAACTTCGTTTAGCAACAGGTCTTTGACTTCCTCCGGAGATTGCTCGTCTTTAGGGAAACCATAAAAAGCATGGACCGAATAATCGTTCATGTAATCGGTATAAGCGCCGGCATCCAAAACTTTTTGCTCCTGTTTAAGATTCAGGTCAATCAGCCCGGCTTCCTGATTGCTTAATATCATGTCCACCAATTTTAGTTTTAAATAATCATTGCTGGTCCGTCCATTAAACCGGAATCCCACCACAACGAACTCTGCCATGGGGCCCCATACTTCAGTCTCAACAGGATTTAGGATTGGTTCTTCTGTGGGCGATTCAAATGAAACCAGTTCTTTTTTCTCCCATGAACTGAAGTAATGGTCAATCAATTTTATAGTTTTGGCGTAATCAATATCCCCGCTAATACAAATAGCCACATTGTTTGGTATGTAATATTTTTTAAAATAATTTTTAATTGCTGTGATAGAAGGATTTTTCAGGTGTTCAATTTTTCCTATGGTTGTTTGTGTTCCGTAAGGATGCTTTTGGAAAAGTTTCCCATACAGTGTTTCTATTGCCTGCCAGAAATCGTTATCAAGGGACCTGTTTTTTTCTTCATACACGGCTTCGAGTTCCGTGTGGAACAACCGGTTAACGATTGTTTGAAAACGGTTTCCCTCAATCATTAGAAATCGTTCCAACTCATTCGAGGGAATGTTTACCATATAGACAGTTCTGTCTTCTGTGGTGTAGGCATTTAATCTTGAGCCGCCCAGCAAGGAAATCATTTTATCATATTCATTGGGGATAGCAAATGTGGAAGCGGCGTTGGATACGCTGTCAATAAGGGCGTAATAATTTTTTCTTTCTTCAGGATCGGTTAATGTACCGTAATGGTTGAACATCTGCTCGAGGCTGTCTAACAGCACACTTTCCATCTCCCAGTCGGCGGTACCAAACGAACTTGTTCCTTTAAACATCATGTGTTCGAGATAGTGGGCGAGGCCCGTGTTATCCGAGGGATCAAACTTGCTTCCTGCTTTTACGGGGATCAGTATCTGCATCCGCGGTTCATCTTCGTAATCGCTCAGATACACTTTGAGCCCATTGTCTAAGGTATAAATCCGGGTTTTCATGGGATCGTTTTTCACATATTGGTAGGAATATCCGCCTTGACGCCCCTTTTTTAAAGCATATTTCTGATTACCGCCCGTTTGACAGGCAGTGAATAAAATAACAAATGATAATGAAATGATTTTTAGTTTTTGCATTGAGCCCTCCTTTGGGTTTTTAAACTATAGTTATTTCAATAACAGAATTTTTTGAGTATCTGTGAATTCAGGTGTCACCATTTTTACAATGTAGATTCCAGAGGAATTATTCTTAGGGTTCCAGACTACTGAATGTGTACCTGCCCCCAGAACTGAATTGATTAATTGATCAACCTTTCTTCCAAGAACATCATAGACTGCCAGTGTTACATTCGTTGCTTCAGGTAGATCGTACCGAATTGTAGTGATTGCATTAAATGGATTGGGGTAATTGCTGTGTAAATTATATTGTTGGGGAACATCAGATGCAGTTTTTTTCGTCAGAATGAAATGTTCAACAGGAGAATCCAAGACAATCTTGATTCCTTCGTGTAAAGCAAATGTTTCTATGGCAACATATTCTTCTGATGAGACCGTTTTACCGAGCCCCCCAATTATAACCAGAAACCATTCCTCACCTCCTAAATCTCCTTCCGGTGTTATGGTAAGTGGATAGGCACTGTTTCTGACGGTTACCACATCACCCTCTTTGGCATATCTTTTCTCGCCAGTGGATCGAACATCAAGAATATCAATATTTACAGGCGGTAATGGAGGCAAAGTATAATTCGGTTCTTCTTCTACTGGTATGTCAACCGAAAAATGCAGTTTTCTTGTTTTTTCAACTGCATTGGTGAATTTGAGATGGGGTGCATTTAAAGTGAAATCTACAAAATCGCTAGCTTGACTATTTCCATACGAGTCAGTGGATATAGTTACTTCACCCGATGAACTTGCTCTCACCCAATAGCTCTTTCCGGGTTCCAGCATGTTTGCTGGATAGTAGGCGCCGTCAAATCCAAAGAATGTTTCTTGCATAATAATGTCATTAGGATCAACAATATCATTAACATTAAAAAGAAATGATATGCTTGAGACCAAATTCCACCCTTGTGAAAGGTAGAGCGTAAGATTGTCAATGATTGATCCCAATATTGTTTCAGAGCCCTCATTCGAAAATCGCAGCCAATACCCGATGCCGGGCAAAAGTTCAGTTTGCAGTTCATATGACCCATTGTAAGAGAACAGAGCTCCAGGTATAGCGCCGGGAAAGAGGGCTTCAACGTTTGCATCAGAAACATTCAGTGGTAGACCAATCATTTTCCATCCCTCGGTATAGTTAAGTTCGTGGGAGCCGTTTGATGAAACAAGAAGTAATGCTTTATATGCATTGACCCTGCCGTAGCCCATTTGTTCATCCCAAGCTCCATATATTTTGGACGAGTCGTATGTGTAGGGATCACCGAAATGTACCTTTTCCGCTGATTTCGAAATAATTTCATGTACTAAGTTATTGGGTAAAGATGGTTCTAATGATAATAATAACGCCGCAATTCCTGCCACCATTGGCGCAGAGAAAGAAGTGCCTGAATTAAAAGCATAATCATTGGATATAGTAGTGCTTATAATATTTGAACTGACACTTGGATAGACATGGTTTACACATTTAGAATTTAATGCTCTTTTATT
>CAYXUG010000088.1:0-4152 GCA_964468655.1 uncultured bacterium
GTATTTTTTGTGGAGGATAATTGACGAAATAATCTTAAGTTGAATGACAATCGATCATATGGACAGGTACATCACAAGTAGAATCGATCAGGACAGCACCAATGAAGAACAGGTAACTGCATTTTGTAAAGCGTTTGTCGGGTGGTGTATTGAAAATCAGAATCTTGCAGACCTTTTGTTTGAAAAACTGCCATCGAATCCGGAGGCAACCATGAAAACCATGAACAGGTATTATAAAACTTTCCTGAGAGCGGTTAAGGTATTAAAAGCGGGAAATGAGTCCAGGGAGTTCAAAATTGAAGATGAAGGTTTGGAAACGACCTTAGCATTTGCATGGTTGTATGGAATTGTGAAACTCCATATGCATAATGCCCTGCTGCCGCAACATCGGTACAATCTGGATTTACTGGTGGATAAAATAATAGCAACTTTGTTAAGGCATTTAAAAGAAGGGTAAATAATGACTGAAGCAGGAACAAGCAGAATGATTGAAAAGGTAAATCGAGTGCGGAATTTCTACCGAGCCGAAACGGTGCCTGAGAATTATTCAGGAATCGTTCATCTGACTATTTTTAGTCTTTGCGGTGTCTCGGTTGTGATAGTCTGTATGTTATTTCTCCAAAATTTAAAATTTGCTGAACTACTTACAATTCCCGTTATCTTTATTATGGGGAATTTGGTTGAATATTCCCTGCATAGGTTTGCCATGCATAAGCCACTCGAAAATCTTTTTATCATCTATAAAAAACACACCATCGCACATCACCACCTCTTCACGGATGAAACCATGGAAATCGATAAAACAGTAGACTTAAAGTTTGTACTTTTATCACCGTTAACTTTGACCATTGTGATAGGGATTTTCACTATCCCCATGGGAGTTTTTCTTGGTTACGTTATTTCGGTTAATGTTGGACTACTGTATGTTGGAACTGCTGTCGGCTATATGCTTTTTTATGAATGGTTTCACCTGACTTATCACCTTCCGGAAGAATCGTGGGTCAGTCAAATACCCATCATAAAAAGATTAAAAAAATACCATGCGTTTCATCACCGGTTGAGCAACATGAGTGAAATGAATTTCAATATATTTCTACCCATATTTGATATTTTATTCAGGACAAGAAATAAGGTAAGCTGAAAAAAATTAATTTTTTTTGACGGGTAATTGATATTCCAAAAGTGAAGGAGGATGGTTCATTTTTTTATTAATATCTAATACAATTTTTTCAATATCAACTGTTACGAACTGTTCCTTAAAAAGATTCAATTTTTCCGCAGCTTTTTTGAGGTTACCTCTTCCCTCCGTTTTCTTTCCCGAAGAACAACCATAAAGTCCTGCCGCAAACTGAATCAATCCACGAAGAATGATTTCCCAGTCATTTTCAGAACCATTACCCAGTTCCTGCCAGATTTCTTCCCACGCTTCGTGAGCATCCCAATATTTTCCATCATTGAAAAGAGCAACACCAATGTGAAATTTTCCCATCTGGATTTCAGTCAGTATTGGATTGGTGAGGTTAAGTGATTCCTCCGGTTTACTTTTTCGTGGAGCCATGGAATGGGTAGGAAAAATACGGGGGTGTTATGAATCTTTTTTTAACTGAAGGGGTGCATGGACTTTGATGGTGGTTCCATTCCCGGGAAAACTTTCAATATCAAATGTTCCTCCCAGCATACCAACCCGCTCTCGCATGCTCAGAATTCCCAAAGTATCTGTTTTTTCTAAATCTGTGTCGGTGATACCTTTTCCATTATCCCATACTTTCAGCAGAAAATCACCATCGTTTATTTCCAGAGTTACATGAACTTTATCCGCTTTTGCGTGACGGTTAATGTTTGTCAAGGATTCCTGCAAAACACGGTATAATGAGATTGCTTGGTCAAAATCCAGTTCAATTTCTTTTTCCGGTAGATTCAATTCACAATCAATTTTTGAGGATTCTTTAAATTGATTTACCTGCCACTCGATTGCAGCGATTAATCCAAGGTCCTGTAAAATGCCGGGATGTAAATCGCGACTAATGCGGCGAACAGTATCTAGGATTGATTTGATTGTTTCCGATAGTTTTGTGAAATGTGTTATATTTTCATCATTTTTATTTTTGGATTTTAGAAAATCCAATTCCAATTTCGCTGCTGTCAGACTTTGTCCAAGTTCATCATGGATTTCGCGTGAGATTCGAGCCCTTTCCGTTTCCTGTGCTTTTTGCAGATTTTCAGTCAGTTTCCTTAATTTTATGTGGGAAACATTCAACTTTGATGTCCTTTCATCAACCAAATCCTCCATTTTCTGCCTGTCCATTTCAAGTTGTTTGGAGAGAAGTTCTTCCGCTTCCAGAGTTCTGTGTTTAAGCACAAACCGCCTTTGCTGAACGATAAATAGAATAATTAATAATAGTAAAATAGTACCACCCAAAATAAGTGCCAAAGTCTGCCTACCGAGCATTAAATCCTTAATTTTCGTATTTTTAATCAGCAGCTCTACTTCCTTAGCTTTTTCAAAAACTTGAAATTGTGATTCAAGTTGTGAAATATGTTCCGCTGCTTCTGAAATATTCATGCTGTCCTGCATTGCGGCATAAAGTTGGTGATAGTGATATGCATTATTAAAATCTTTTTTCGCTTTATATGTATCTGACATATAAAAATATATGTCAGAAAGGAGAGATTTTGCCTCAATTTCAAGTGCTTTTGGAAGACTCTTATTGAGGTATGTAAGAGCCCTGTCATACTGGTTCAGATTTAGATAAAGCTGCCCAAGATTGTATAAAACCTGCGTAACACCATAATCATCTTCCATTTCTTCAGACAGTTTTAACGCTTCCTGATAATATTTGTCTGCTGTAATATAATTACCCAGATCAATATGGACTTCTCCCAGGTTATTTAAGACAGTGGCAATGTAATAATCATCTTCCAGCTCTTTATACATTTCAAATGCCTGTTGATTATAATCGAGAGCTTTTTCCAAATCTCCAATACGGCTATAGGTAATTCCGATATTGTTAAAACAGGATGCAATACCATAAGGGTCGTCAAAATCTTGTTTTATCTCCAGCGCTTTAAAATAATATTCTAGCGCTTTGTCAAAATTTTTAAGCTCATAATAAGTTACACCAATATTATTGGTCGTGGTGCTAATTCCTTTATTATGATCTAATTTTTTGTATAATTTAAATGCAGGAATGAGGTATTCAAGCGAAGGATAATAGTTCCCCAGAGAGTGCTGAATGACACCCAGATTTGTCAGCACCTTTGCCTGTTTTAAATCATCTTCCAATTGCATTGCCAAGGGGACAGCCAGTTTCAGATATTCCGATGCCTGAGCATAATCCGCAGTACGATAATAGGCAAGGCCGATATTATTCAGCGCTTCAAATTGCTGTTCAGTGTATTCTTCCTTTTGCGCCAGAATGAGCGCTTCTTCAGCGTATTTAATGCATTCCTCTGAAGATTCTCTCCTGATGGCTTTTGCCAACTCATTCAGAAGTTCTATTTTTTTATTACCCTTGGACTCAGGAAGAAGTGATTTAAGACTATCTGTGGTAGCACTCCCCACCAAAAGTGAAAAACAAAAAAAAATATATTGTCAGGAAAAATTTCAAATTTTACCCCTTTCTTACAAACGTTATCGGTAAGTTATGAAAATTGTACAGAGAAATTCAATGATTTATTCTCACTGATGTGATGTAGGAATGGAGAACTACGTGCGGGGAAAGCAGGATAGGAATGAACAGGAAGCGAGGAGGAAGTATAACTAATCATACAAAATATTATCCGAGATTGCCCTTGTGTTTAGCTGAGATTGTTTGGAGATTTAACAATGGAAAGGATTGTATACAATTACAGGAAAAACTCATTCTTATACAACTTGAAAGGTGTCATGGTTAGTAGCTCTTTTGATAATTTACCCTTTAATTTTAATTGATGGCAAGAATTTGCGGCTTTTAATAAGATCAATTTCAATACTGTTTATAACAGTTTTCATAGAAAGTTGCGTTCTATTTAAAACTGCTGAAATTCCTGAACTACCAAATCCATTACCTGAAAATTTTTTCTCATTAGAATATTTCCATGGGAATTCATTTTATATAATGGTGATTAGTCATTTTTCGGACCAAGTGTTAAATTCACTTGGTTATGCTGGAA
>CAYXUG010000089.1:0-3895 GCA_964468655.1 uncultured bacterium
ATCTATCATAAATTGGTCAAAATTCACTTTGGTCCGTTTTTTAACTAATCACCAATTTTTTAAGTCTACTTTAAACTTTTACAAGTGATCAACTACTCATCCACTTTCCCAAAGACGAGTGTGCAGTTGGTGCCACCAAATCCAAAACCGTTGGACATTATATTTTTAAGCTCAACTCCAGTATGCATTTCCCGGACAATGGGAAATCCCTTCGCATTCGGATCGAGATTTTCAATATTCACGGAAGGGCAGATAAAATTGTGTTCCATCATTAGGATTGAATAGATGGCTTCGTGAACACCGGCTGCACCCAGGGCGTGCCCTGTAAGAGATTTTGTGGAGCTGATGGGTGGAATACCCCCAGGATTGTGGGAACCATTTGAATCAAAAGCATTGGCTATGGCATCCAGTTCGGTGATATCACCGGCGGGTGTGCTGGTTCCGTGGGCGTTGAGATAATCGATGGGGCCGTCTACTGTTTCCAGAGCCATCTTCATGCATCGTTCCGCTCCCTCACCGCTTGGCTTTACCATATCAAATCCATCTGAAGCCAGTCCGTAGCCGGTTACTTCGCAGTAAATGTACGCCCCCCGTGCCCGAGCGTGTTTGTATTCCTCCAGAACGATGGTACCACCTCCGCCGGAGATTACGAAACCATCCCGATCTCGATCGTAGGTACGGCTTGCTTTTTCAGGTTTATCGTTGAAGTTTGATGAGAGAGCACCCATAGCATCAAAAGCAATTGAAACGATCCAGCTTATTTCGTCGCCGCCACCTACAAACATCAAATCCTGTTCGCCTGCACGAATCATTTGGTAGGCGTTCCCGAGACAGTGGCTGCTTGTGGCGCAGGCAGAACTGATAGTGTAACTGTTCCCCTTTATTTTGAAGGCGGTTGCCAGATTGGCGGCGTTGCAGCTCGACATGATTCTTGGCACATTAAATGGATTGACCCTTCTGGCTCCCCGGTTGTGGAGTGTATCTGCCATCTCCACAAGGGGCAGCCCGCTTGCCACCCCCGATCCCATTATGAGTCCCGTCCTGGGATTTATGATTTCCTGTTCCATCAGTTTCGCATCTTCAATGGCTTCCACCATTGAGATGTAATTGTAAGCTGAACCGTCTCCCATAAACCGCCGAAGTTTCCGCGGTACCAGTTCATTAATGTCTGCACGAATCGTCCCCGAAACGTGAGATCTGAAACCGAGGTCTGCATATTCCTGACTGAATTCGACGCCGCTCTTTTGTGCCTTAAGAGAGCTGAGAACTTCCGGGCAGCCAATTCCGATGCTGGAAATAATTCCTAATCCTGTAACGACGACGCGGCTCATAATCCTAGAACGGCTCCACTTCGCCATCCGGAGGAGGATAATTCAGGTCCTGGAAAAGTCCCACACGAAGGCCCTGGGCGGAGTATATATCCTTTCCGCCCAATTCAACCGTTGCGTCCGTGATTGCCATAAATATGGGTTTTTTTATCACTTTTTTGATATCCAGTCGATAGGTTATCATTTTATGATGCGGACGAACCTGCCCTTTAAATTTTACTTCACCGCATCCCAGAGCGCGGCCCTTGCCTACACCGCCAGCCCAGGACAGGTAAAAGCCCGTAAGCTGCCAGAGAGCGTCAAGACCGAGACAACCGGGCATGACAGGGTCGTCCTTGAAATGGCACTCGAAAAACCAGTGCGATTGTTTAATGTCCATTTCAGCTACAATCTGACCTTTATTATATTTTCCGCCGGTTTCCGAAATCTCTTTAATCCGGTCAAACATCAGCATAGGGGGAAGCGGAAGTTTCCCGGGATTTTCTCCGGAATTTATTCCACCTGCAATATCCAGCAATTCTTTCTTGTTAAAACTTGATTTTTTCATCCCCCGAATCTACCGTGTAAATAAAAAAAGGGCAATGTATCTAAACAAAAATTTAGAATAAAATTCCTGTTGGCGATGTTGAACTTAAATGTTTACCGGCCGGTTATTGCACATATTATTGGTTGTGACTCGCTGTCCTTCTTGGTAATTTTTAGGTGATAATTTAATTAGAAACGAAACAAGTTCTCATTTTAGAGGTGAATGATCAAATTGAATAATATTGATGATCCCAACATTACATTAGATAAGGAAACTCATACCTATCATCTTTCGACCCATCCGGAAATTGATTTTGAAAGTGTTACTACTGTAATAGATCGTTATTTTGAACCATTTGATGAGGTTCTTGTGGCTACGAATCTTTGTAACTCAAATGCTAAATATATGGGGATGGAACCGGATCAACTTATTTCAGGTTGGCACGATGCGAGAGACCACGGCAGCAAAGTGCATGAAGAAATTGAATTATTTATAGAGGATGAAATTCAGCCGTCTGAATTAAAAGCTAAAATTGCTCTGGAATGGCTGGATAAATACTGCATGAAATCCGATATTGACATATTTACTGAAGTAATTATTTACAGCGTTGAACTGCAGGTTGCCGGTACCATTGATATTCTGGCTTATGACAAAACAGCCGGCATCTATGAGATTATCGATTGGAAAACCAGTAAAAAAATAAATACTGTTTCTTACGGTGGCAAGATGGGCATTCATCCTATTACTTCAAACATTATGGATTGCAATTTTATTCATTATGCAATGCAAATGTCATTCTATCGTTTTATTCTTGAAAAAAACTATGACCTAATGGTTCGAAACCAGATGATCGCACATTTAACAGATGAAAAATGCACCGGTTATATTACACCGTACTTCCATGAACAAATAAATGCTATTACTGCTAAAATAAACTAATGGAGGTTTAATGTCTTTTATCAAATCACTGATTCAGTCAAATGAAAGTATCAACATCACCAGGTTTAACGGTGAAGGATTTGAGGTAAAATTCGCTGAATCTGTTACAGAAGAAGTCAATAAAATTTGTTTTCTCGATGTGGAAACTACCGGTAAGAACAGACAGGAAGACAGGATTGTTGAACTTGCAATGAAAGTTGTCCTAATCAAAAATGAAACCGGGAAAATTGCCGGAATCACCAACGATTATGAATCATTCAATGATCCGGGGATACCTATAACGGAAGAAGCTTCAAAAATAAATGGCATAACAGATAATATGATTGCAGGGGAAAAAATAGATTGGGAAAAAGTAAACGTTATTTTTGACTCTTCAGATTTAATTATAGCTCATAATGCAAGCTTTGACAGATCTTTTCTTGATAGGGAGCTTAAAATTTCTCAGGACAAACTATGGGCCTGTTCAATGAATGATATTGACTGGATGGAAAGAGGATTTAACAGCAATAAACAAGAATTGTTATGCATTTGGCATGGATTTTATTATGAATCTCACCGCGCCATGAATGATGTTGATGCGCTGATCCACCTCATTACTCATGATATTTACTCTGAGGAGAAACCTGTTTTGGAATTAATATCAAATTCTGTAATTCCATATTATAAAATCGCCGCATTAAAAAGTCCGTTCGAAACCAAAGATCAATTAAAAGCCCATGACTATTATTGGGATAGTGTAGACAAATACTGGTGGAAACGCATTAATCTTGATGATATCGAGACTGAAAAGGAATGGTTAATAGAGAATGTTTATGGTGGACATTTTTTTGGCGCAGTTGAAGAAATAGCTATAACAGATAAATATAAGGAATAGGTATACAAAAAACTCCCATTTTACCAATTAACATTAGAAGATTCTTCATTCGCCAATCGGCGGATTCAGGATGACATGTTCTAATTAACAATTAAAAAGGGGCAACACATCATTGCCCTTTTTTTGTTTAAGGGATAGATTCGGGGGATGGAAAATCCATACGAAAAAGCATTAGATGGCCTTTCAATTGAAGATCCTGTGAAATCATTTTTTGATTGGTGTATTGAG
>CAYXUG010000090.1:0-2955 GCA_964468655.1 uncultured bacterium
AAAAAAGTTAACTTAAATTACCAATGTGTAAACCATGTCTATCCAAGTGTCAGTTACTATTGACATCTTTCTTGACTTAAACAGAAAATATACCTATCATTTCCATCGATTTTAAAGTGACTTGAATCCAAGTGAAAGGGAATTCTTTATGGGTAATAAAATTGCCATATCTGATTGGGAGAAACTCGAAGATAAAAAACCTGCATATGCACTTGTTGCAAATACCGATCTTGTTATTATAAGGTACAATGACAATATTTCTGTCTTTTACGGTCGATGCCATCACCGTGGCGCCTTGCTGGCAGATGGATTTATCGAAGGTCAAAACCTCATATGTGGAGTTCACAATTGGGATTACAGGTACGATACCGGAATCAGTGAATATAAAAATGAAGAACAGCTGCATAAGTTTAATGCTACCCTAAAAGATGGTAAAATCTGGATTGATGAAGATGAAGTAGCAGCGTTTGAAATAAATTCTCCTTTCAATATAAAAAGAGAGGAGTATCTCGGCGCATACGAAGCAACACACCCAACACCTGAAGAACCAAAAACTGCTGAAATTCACAATCTTTCAAAATTTGGACTTTCAAAAGACGGACATCACGGACCCATTGCCTCAATGGGTGTCAGTTCAGAGGAATTACCCACATGGGATGATATTCAGATTCTCCCGGCTCAATTGGCAAACTTTCCGCAATTAGAAGATGTGGACGTCAAGACTGAAATCATCATCGGTGAAAATGCAAAAAAACCGTTAAAACTGGATATTCCTCTTTTTGTATCCGACATGAGTTTTGGTTCACTATCCGAGGAAGCGAAAGCATCAATGGCAAGAGGAGCGGAAAAAGCAGGAACCGGAATCTGTTCCGGCGAAGGTGGAATGCTGCCTGAAGAAAAAGCAGAAAACAGTAAATATTTCTACGAATATGCCAGCGGGAAATTTGGATTTGAATGGGATTTATTGAAAGACGTTCAGGCATTTCATTTTAAGTTGGGTCAGGGGGCAAAAACAGGGACCGGCGGTCATCTCCCCGGTTACAAGAACAAAGGTAAAATCAGTGAAGTAAGAAAAATACCTGAAGGTGAGTCAGCCATTTCACCTCCGCGATTTGTTGATTTTGAAGGAATTGATGATTTCATAAAGTTCGCTGAAAAGGTTCGGAATATTTCCGGTGGAATTCCAATTGGCGTTAAAATGTCCGCTAACCATATTGAAGAGGATATTGACGCAGCTTTGGAAATTGGAGTTGATTACATCATTCTCGATGGGCGTGGAGGCGGCACGGGAGCTGCGCCAGCAATTTTCCGAAACCATATCTCTATTCCATCCATTCCAGCCCTTGCTCGTGCGAGAAATCATTTGAATAAACAAAAAATAAATCACATATCATTAATTACTACGGGAGGATTGAGAACTGCACCCGATTTTATCAAAGCAATGGCTCTTGGGGCAAATGCAGTAGCTTTGGCGAATTCAGCCATGCAGGCTATCGGATGCCAGGCAATGAGAGCCTGTCATACTAATAACTGCCCTGTAGGAATTGCAACACAGAAACCCCACCTCCGTACCCGGCTTGATATTGAAACTTCAGCAAAGAGACTTGAAAAATTTTTCAATGCAAGCACAGGTTTGATGAAGGTGATGGCAAGAGCATGCGGACATTCCAACCTAAGTCAGCTCAATCGTAATGATATATCAACTTTTAACAGAGAGCTGGCATATCAGACCGGAATATCTTACGGAGGGGTAACACCAATCTAAAACAAAAAACCCCGATAAATCGGGGCTTTGAAACTGGTTTAAAGGAAAATGTTATTTAATCAATGTCATTTTCCTGGTTAACACCTGCTCACCTGCTTTTACTTTAAGAATATAGACTCCCGTTGAAACAGATCGATTCTTTTCGTCCCTGCCATTCCAGGAAACAGTGTGAGTTCCCTGCATGTAGGAACCATAACCCAACTCTTTCACCTTTAACCCTGATACCGAATAAACAGTCAGGAATACATCCACTATATTATCAGTTGAAAATGTAATCCGTGTTGACGGATTGAACGGATTGGGATAGTTTGGATGGAGCTGAAATGATTCAGTCAGTGTATTTGGTTGATCAATTTCCATTGCAGCCACGGTAATCGTTCCGGTCATTGATGAATGAAAAGTACAATCGTAATCAAATGAACCTTCCATTCCAAACTGGATCATAAACGATTCACCCTGGTTTAGTGTACCGGTATCCCAAGAATCATCAAGAGCTGTGGCTGTATGTGGCGAACTATCGTTGTTTGTCCACTTTACAGTATCACCTACTTGTACTTCAAGGACATTGGGTAGAAATGTGAAACCCGAAATTTCCACATCAAAAACAGTGGCAAATGAGAATGAAAGAAGTGGAATACACATTAATAATCTTACCAATTGTTTCATGTCGCCTCCTTTTGTTTGTTAATTAATGATTTCCTATCATTACGATATGGTAATTAAATGTATGGATGAATGTTAATTTTTCCAATAAAAAGAAAAGCCCCGAAGAATATCGGGGCTTTTCTGGTTTAACTGTCAGTTTAGGTTATTTACGACCTCTTGCCATTTTTGACCGGGAAACATCTCCATCTTTATCGATAAAATAGAGAAACCCGGATTGTCTGGTTACACCAGCGTTGGCAACTTTTTCAGCATTTCCGCCGCCTTTTCCGGCACGGGCCATTTTTGAACGCCAGACGTTTCCGTCTTTTCCAAGGTAATAAAGAAAACCACTTTCTTTACTCACACCAACAGTTTTGACTTTTTCTGCCATTTTTTGTACCTCCTTATATTAGTTAAATACAATATATATCGTTCTCGACGGTAAGTTTAGACCTTATCGACGAGAATGTCAAGTTTTTTCCGTCGAGCTGTTGACACTTGGATAGACATGGTTTACACATTGGTAATTTAAGTTAACTTTTTTA
>CAYXUG010000091.1:0-1697 GCA_964468655.1 uncultured bacterium
CCACTTTATACTTGGGTGTGATAAAAATTTTAAATGCTTTTTGCTTATGTTTCCAACAGCTTAATACAGCTAGGCGACAATATTCATTTTCTGTCCATTCTCGGCCAGATCGATCTGGAACTAATTGAACCCGATAGAACAAACCCAATTCTTTCTCAAGTGTCAATAATTTAGAAAAGTGTATTCCTGGAATACTCAACCGCACATTTTTGTCTTCAAGCAAACCCAAGCCCATCTTTTTTCCCATTAAAACCAATAATGTTTTGGTGTCCAGCCAAAATGGAATGTCATTATTTTTCAATAGTTTGACTGTTGTTGAAAAGAGGTTTGTATTTAACTGACTTGAAATATCCATTTATATGTTTGACATAAATTATGATAATATTAATTAAGCTGAATATTGTGAAGATTGCTGTGAAGTCTCTTTTCCCGGATGAGTTCGGCAAATTCTAGAATTGATGAAACAATTGATATCGAGGCACTTCCATCCCCATAAGGATTTTTTCCATCCCATTTAGGATTTTCATTTGCCCAGTCAAAATTTGAATCTACTGAAGTCCCCACAACTTTTGTTAATCCAGCATCGACACCTTCCGGTCTTTCTGTTGTATCCCGGCAGACAAGCGCTTTCTTTTTGAAAACTGCACATTCCTCCTGAATTCCGCCTGAATCCGTAATGACAAACTTAACTTTACTCAACAGTGTTAAAAAAGAGACGTATTCCAATGGATCTACCACTTTCACCTCTTTAAAGATTCTCCTGTACTTTTGAACTTCAGGATTTGGATGCATGGGGAATACAAAATCCAGTTCAGGGTGATCTTTAGCAATGGACTCAATCTGAGTGCAGATTGACTCTAATTTTCCGCCAAAATTTTCCCTCCTGTGAAGGGTAACCAAAATTTTATTTCCATATTCAGGTGTAGAGTTATATTGCTTACAGACATCAATTACGGTATTACCGGTAATGAAAACATTTTCAATTCCCTCTGATTTGAGATTATCCGCTGCCGTTTTTGTCGGTGACCAGTGGATTGATGCCAATCGTGAAATTAACTGTCTGTTTACCTCTTCCGGAAATGGCGACATAGGATTGTATGTCCTTAACCCCGCTTCAATGTGTCCTACTGGGAATTTTTCATAGTAAGATACCAGCGAAATGGTTGCAGACGTTGTTGTATCTCCCTGTACAATTACGAGATCAGGATTTAGATTTTTCAGTAAAGGGATAAACGTTTCAGCAACATTTCTGAGTACATCGTTGGGTGATTGATTATCACCCATGATTTCGAGATTGTAATCAGGTTTTGGCACAAGGGACTTTACATCATCAAATAATTGATGGTGTTGTCCCGTAAATACGGTCGTAAAGGAAATATTCCTTTTTAATAATTCCTTTATTGTTGAAGATACTTTTATAACTTCAGGTCGGGTGCCATAGCAAATGAGTATTTTGGTATTTTCTTTTCCCATAAATTATACTTCACCAAACTGCATTTGATACAACGTCTGATAATGCCCGTCATTTTTCAGCAATTCTTTATGAGTACCGTGTTCCACAATTTTTCCTGATTTCAATACAATTATTTTATCGGCATTTGTGATTGTGGAAAGCCGGTGAGCAATGACAAATACAGTTCTGTCTATCATCAATCTTCCTATCGCTTCCTGTACTTTTTTTTCTGCCTTAGTATCGA